>WVXK01000016.1:18106-65550 GCA_011773515.1 Deltaproteobacteria bacterium | reverse complement strand
AGTTTAATTTGAAAGTTTATCAGATTGATTTTTTTTAAACAATCGAGTTTTTCCCCTATTTTTTTCGCTCCCTTCTGCTCCGGCCTCTATAATTCTATCGGCATTTTTACCCGTCTTTAAAGTAAGAAGCAAAATGAAAGTGAAGGCAGCAAAATAAAGCAGCAGGTGGGGAAGGCCCGGAACTTTTACCGGGGTTGCGGGCCCCGTAAATCTGCATAGCCATTTTACGGCGCGAAGCAAAATATCGAAGAGCATCGCAAGCGCTCCCCCGCCAAGCGTTGCCAGTGGAAAGCTTAGTATACAGAGCAAAGCCCACACCAGGGCCAGCCCGATGAGGGGGACAAAGAGGGGGACGAAGATAACATTGTAAATGAAACCAAAAAGCGCAACACGTTTGAAAAAGTATGCAGCCAGGGGAACCGAGGCACAGTAAGCGGTAATCGAAATGCATAACCCGGTTTTGGCACCGCCCGCCGACCGGGGGAGGAGAGCCCCGAGCAGAAGAAGGAGGTAAAAGGTAAGAAGGAACGAAAAAACGAATGAGGCGGTTATTGCCTCAGCGGGTTCCGAGATGATCACCAGGAAAAAAGCAAACGCCAGGGGTGTGAAAACAAAACGGTCGTCGTATTTCCGGACCGTCAAGGCGGAAAATATCATCATCGAGTATGCCCGGGATACGGTGACCGGCATGCCCGCCAGGAAAGCATATGCCAGTGTTCCGAGTGCAGCCAGGACAAGCGACGGACCATTCATGTCAAAGATAAAACCCAGGCGGTTGATAACGAGGAAAAGGAGGCGGGACGCAAAGCCGAAGAAGAAAAATCCTACACCCACGTGAAGGCCGGAAATTGCCTGGAGGTGAGCGAGGCCGCTATCGACCAACACCTTTCTGCATGTTGAATGGTACCCTCTTTTCCCCGTGAGAATCGAGAGGAGGAAATCCTGTCCCATTTCATATCTTTTGGCGTCACGGAGCCCATCGTAGATCTTGGAGACGAGCACTGCGCGCGTTCCTCTCCTTCTTTTTTCCCCAAAAAAAATCATTCCGCCCCTCACCGGGTCAATTTTGAATGGAAAACCGCTGACCAGTGCCCTTGCTGCATATATAGACCCCGACCCTGAAAGGGAATGCTTCTTGACCCTCCCCAGGCCGAGTACCCTGCTGCCTTTTCTGCACTCGTACCACCCGGAATCCCCGAATGTCTGCACCATGATTTTCGGAATGAACAACAGTTCCCGGTTTTCATAAACCGGTTCCAACCGGGCTTCTCTCACGACCAGGCAAACAAGAGGCCCCTCCTGCTTCACCTCTGAAACCACACCGAGAAACCTGACCGTCTCCCCGCCACTCAGATACTGTCCGCCGGGTAAGTTCACACCGGAAAGCACCCCTCGAACAGAACCGGCAATGAAGAAAAGGGCAGAGAATACAACCAGCGCACGATCGTTTTTCGCTGTTTTGGTGCAAATATTTACTATGAAGCCAGGGAGCAACAAACCCGCATCGGCAACCGGCAGCAGATATCCCAGAAAATAGGAGAGGGTCAACTGGGTGAGCAGAAGCGGTCGAAGAGGCTGCATATGCTCCGGAAGAGCAAGGCGTGTGCCTGAAAAATTAGAAATTCACAGACGACCTGATGGCCTCTGTTTAAGTCTCAGTTCGAACTTGGCGGGTACTCCTTTGTGAGGTATGCGAGGAAATCCGCCGCCTTCGACGGGGATATTTTCAGAAGGGAGGCGACTTCAGCCGGGGGCCTGTCGAGGATTTCCCTGACGGACCCGTAGGAATCCATCAGCTTCTTTACCCTCACCCGCCCGATACCGGGGAAATTGTTCATGATGGATACCAACTTTGATTTCTCATCCCTTGATCGGTGAAAAGAAAGGGCAAACCGGTGTGCTTCGTCCCTTACCCTTTTCAGGAAGAGCAACACGGGATCGTCAGATTTCAATTTGAGAGGATTCTTCCTTCCCCTGATGTACACCCTGTCATCTTTTCCCTCCCCCTTGCTTCCCCGCTCCTTTGCAATAGAAACGATATCGGCCCTTTCGGGCGCCTCCCCTATCGCCTTCAAAGCCGCCATGAGATGTCCTTTCCCCCCATCGATGACAATCAGGTCCGGAAACCGCCCGAAGTCGATCCCTCTTCTTATTCTCCTGCCCAGGATCTCGGAAATCATCGTGTAGTCATCCCTGCCGCCATCCTGTTTGATTTTGAACTTCCGGTACCTGCCCTTTTTGGGTGTCCCATGCTCAAACGTTACCAGGGCACCCACGGCACTATCACCACTGTGATGGGACACATCGTAGCACTCCACGAGAACGGGCCTCTTTTCAAGTTTCAGCCTTTCCACCATGCGCTCCATCAGTTCGCCATATTGAAGCTCCCCTTTTCTCCTCGCCTCGAAGTATGCTTTCGCATTTTCGGCAGCAAGGTTCATAAGCTCCCTTCTCTTCCCCCGCAATGGGACCCTGAGATCCACGGCCTCCCCGGCCCCATCGGATAGAGACGCTCCGATGAATGCGTCACCCGGTTTAAGGGGAACCACTATCTCGGCGGGAAGATACGATCCATCTCCGTAATATTGAGACAGTACCGAATCGATAAGCTCGCCGTCAGAAGCCCCCCCCGTGCTGAGGGTATAACATCTCACGTCCATGACCCTGCAGTTTCTCAGGAACAATATGGCAACGGCAGCCCTGTCTTCCTCCCGGTACACTCCGAAAACGTCAGTGTCGGGAAGGGCGGCATTTACAACCGACTGTGAAGCAGAAAGATCTTCGATTACCCTGAGCCTGTCCCTGACCTCAGCCGCCTCCTCGTACCTCAGCTTTTTCGCGTATTCCCTCATCTTTTTTCTCAGCTCTGCCCGAACGGCTTTGTAATCTCCCCGGAAAAATTTCAGGGCCCTCTGAATATTTTCCCTGTACTCCTCTTCGCTTATGAGGCCGACGCAGGGTGCAGGACACCTTTTGATCTGAAATTGCATGCAAGGACCCTCCCTGCCCTTAAGGCATGCGTCAGAGCATGTCCTCATGGGAAAGAGCTTGATGGCAATTCCCAGGAGGTGGCGTATTCTCTTCGCCGATTCGTACGGCCCTAGATAGAGCGCCCCATCTTTCGCTACCTTTCTCACCAGCTGAAAACGGGGAAACTGCTCCTTCAGGTCGATTCTCAGGCAGAGGTATTCCTTGTCGTCTCTGAAATACACGTTGTAAGGAGGACGATGCTTCTTTATCAGGTTGTTCTCCAGAAGAAGCGCTTCCCTCTCACTGGTTGTGAGAAAAAACTCGACCGTTGCTGCCTCACGCATCAGATAGAGAATCCTCTGGCGAGAGTCTGACCCGGGGCTCTGATATGACCGGAGGCGTGCCCTGATATTCTTCGCCTTCCCGACATAAAGCGTCTTTCCCCTCTTGTCCTTGAAGAGGTAGATGCCCGTTTTCGCGGGCACCATAGAAATATCGAGGCTGCTCATTTGGCCACCTTTAACCTGTCCAGTCGGCCAAGCTCGAACTTTTCCAGGTCCGATATCCTGTCACGGATCCTTGCCGCATCCTCGAACTTCAGCTCTTTCGCAAGGGTGAGCATCTTCTTCCTCAGCTGGGAAATCAATTTTCTCACATCTCCCGCTGAAGCGGCTGGAAGGTCCTCGTCCCCCGCGACGGTCACATAATCGGCTTCAGAGACGGCGACGAGCGGGTCGTCGATCCCTTTCGATATCGACTGGGGGATTATGCCGTGATCTCTGTTGTAGTCCATCTGCTTCTTTCTCCTTCTCTCCGTCTCCTTCAGGGCCTCACGCATCGAGCCCGTCACGGAATCGGCATACATGATGACCGTCCCGTCAGCATTCCTCGAGGCCCTTCCGAAGGTCTGAATCAGGGAGCGGGCTGAACGGAGGAAACCCTCCCTGTCCGCATCGAGTATGGCCACCAGTGAGACCTCGGGAATATCGAGGCCTTCCCGGAGGAGGTTGATTCCCACCAGGACATCGAACTCCCCCTTCCTGAGTGCCCGTATGATATTGAACCTCTCGATCGTATCGATATCCGAGTGGAGGTACCGTGTGGCAACGCCGAGTTCATTGAAATACTCCGTTATCTCCTCTGCTAGCCTCTTGGTCATCGTCGTAACCAGCACCCTCTGGCTCTTTTCGGTCCGTACCCGTATTTCCCCGATGAGGTCGTCTATCTGGGTTTTGGCGGGCCTGACCTCAATTTTCGGGTCCACGAGCCCCGTTGGCCTGATGATCTGTTCGACAGTTCTTTTGCGACACACATCAAACTCGAAGCCCCCGGGGGTTGCGGAGACGAAAACCGCCTGACCTATCCTTTCCCTGAACTCGTCGAAGGTAAGCGGCCTGTTGTCGAGGGCCGAGGGAAGTCTGAATCCGAAATCCACCAGCGTCTGCTTTCTCGAACGGTCCCCGTTGTACATACCGCGAAGTTGAGGTATCGAAATGTGGCTTTCATCGATAAACATTATGAAATCATCGGGCAAATAATCTATGAGCGTAAATGGTGGCTGGCCGGGAAGCCTTCCATCCAGGTGCCTCGAATAGTTCTCGATGCCGTTGCAGTAACCCATCTGCTCGATCATTTCCATGTCGTAATCTGTCCGCTGACGCAGCCTTTCAGCCTCCAGCAGTTTGCCCTCGCGATTCAGTTCGAGGAGTCTCTCGTTCAACTCTTCCCTGATAGTCAGAATTGCCCGTGAAAGAACCTGATCGGGAGTCACATAGTGGCTCGCGGGAAATATAACCGTTTCCCTTACCCTTGATATCTTCTTCCCCGTCAGCGGATCGAAGTAAGACAGTGATTCAACGGCGTCCCCGAAAAATTCCACCCTCAATCCCCTCGAATCCTCATAGGCGGGAAAAACTTCCAGGACGTCACCCCTGACGCGGAACACTCCCCGGAAAAAATCGTACTCGTTTCTCTCGTACTGCATGTTCACAAGGCATTTTATCGCCGCATCCCTTCCGAAATCGTCTCCTTCAGCTATTCTCAGGACGATCGAGTTGTAGAATTCCGGCGAGCCAAGCCCGTAGATGCACGAGACAGAAGCGACAACGATCACATCGCGCCGCTCGATGACCGAGCGGGTAGCGCTGTGCCTCAGCTTGTCGATCTGCTCGTTGATCGAGGAATCTTTCTCGATGAAAAGATCGGTCTGGGGGATATATGCCTCGGGCTGGTAATAATCGTAGTAACTCACGAAGTACTCGACGGCGTTTTCGGGGAAGAGTTTTTTGAACTCCATGTAGAGCTGGGCGGCGAGCGTCTTGTTGGGAGCCAGGATTACCGCCGGGCGGTTGACGCTGGCAATCACGCTCGCCATCGTAAAGGTCTTTCCCGATCCCGTTACGCCGAGCAGGACCTGGTAGGGCAATCCCCGGTTCAGGCCTTCGACGAGTGCACGGCAGGCTTCCGGCTGATCTCCTGAGAGAGTGAACGAGGAAAGAAGGTTAAACGTACCCATCATGATTCTTCATCTTTGAACTTCCAGAACGTTCCCGATCTCGTGTCTTCTAATATCATACCCCATTTCGCAAGCTCACCCCGTATGCTGTCGGCTCTTTCAAAGTCATGAGCCGCACGGGCTTCCTCCCGCTGGCCGATTTTATCCAACACGGTATCGATGGAGATGCCAAGCTTTTTCAGTCTGTCTTCGATACCGTAGCGGAAGTAGGCATCACTGGTATCGGCGAGCAGGCCGAGGACCTTCGACAGGTCGATGATCATAACTCCGAGGGTCAGGAAGGCAGACGCTTTCTCCTGCTCCTTCGAAATCACCGAAGGGTACAATCGATTCACTCTCCTTACCGCATCAAAAACAAAACCCAGGGCCGCAGCAGTGTTGAAATCATCATCCATGGCGTCTATAAACTTTTTCCTCAGATCAGCCAGATGGCCCTGATCCGGCCTATCGAGGCAGGAGATGGCATCCCCCTCATCCATGGCCGGTATACCGGCCTCCCTGATTCGCACATATCGTTCGAAAAAATTGTAGAGCCTGTCGAGCCCCGCCTTCGCTTCCCGTATGCTCCTGTCGGAAAAGTCGATGGGGCTTCGGTAATGGTTCGACGCGAAGAAGAAACGTATCACTTCCGGGTGGAAATGCATGAGCACCTCCCGGATGGTGAAGAAGTTCCCGAGCGACTTCGACATCTTTTCCCTGTTTATGTTCACGAACCCGTTATGAAGCCAATACCTGACGAATGATTTTCCCGTAGCTCCCTCGGACTGGGCTATCTCATTCTCATGGTGGGGGAATATGAGATCTTTTCCGCCTCCGTGGATATCGAAGCTGTCGCCCAGATGCTTCATCGACATGGCGGAACACTCGATGTGCCACCCCGGCCTTCCGGGCCCCCAGGGGCTATCCCAGGCAGGTTCCCCCTCTTTGCTCCTTTTCCAGAGGGCAAAATCGAGCGGATTCCTTTTCCTCTCGTCGACGTCGACCCGAGCGCCCGCGAGGAGCTCCTCGATTTTTTTCCCGGAGAGCTTTCCGTAATCAAGTATTCTGTCCACCGAACAGTACACGTCCCCGTCAACTTCGTATGCATACCCATCGCCGATAAGTTTCTCCACCAGGGCGATAATTTCGGGAATGTGCTCCGTTGCTCTGGGCTCATGGTTCGGAAGTAACAGGCCGAGCCTCTCCATATCATCGTTGAAGGCCTCGATGTACCTCTCGCTGATCACGGCGTAATCCACCCCTTCCTCGAATGCCCTGTCAATGATCTTGTCATCGATATCGGTGAAATTCCTGACATAGGAAACGCGGTAACCGAGAAACAGGAGGTACCGGTAAATGAAATCAAAGACGATGTTTGCCCTAGCGTGCCCGAGATGGCACAGGTCATATGCAGTTATCCCGCACACGTACATTTTGACTTCGCCTTCATTTTGGGGGACAAACTCCTCCTTCCTGTTTCCGAGGGTGTTAAAGACTACCAGGCCCATGCTCACTCTCCTCCCTTTTCTTTTTCTACGAGAGCAACAGCTATCGATGAGATTCCCTCTTCCGATCCCTCAAAACCCATGCCTTCAGTGGTCTTACCCTTCACGGAAACGGCGGCCCCTTCTATCCCCAGCGCACGGGAGATGGAAGCAACCATCTGTTCAGCGTAATCAGCTATCCGGGGACGCTGGCATATTATCACGCAATCGATATTGACGATCCTTTCTCCCCTGTCTTCGATCATCCCTGCCACCCTGGAGAGGATTTCCGTGCTCGCAATTCCCCTGATGGACTCATCATCGGGAGGAAAGAAGTATCCAATATCCCCAAGTCCCGAAGCTCCGAGAATTGCGTCTGCGATGGCATGGAGGGCACAGTCTCCATCAGAGTGGCCGAGGAGGCCCGATTCCCATTCTATCTTGATTCCCCCGAGGTACAGTTCCCTCCCCTTTACGAGCCTGTGGGCATCATAGCCCAGGCCAACGCGAAACTCGCCTGTATACGCCCCCAGGAGAGACTTTACCACCGTCATGTCGTGGGGAGAGGTAATCTTGACGTTTTTCTCATCCCCCCGCAACAAAAACACGGGGTATCCCGATAGCTCCACCATCTGCGCCTCGTCGGTGCAATCCAGGCCGCGCTCCTTTGCATTCCTGGCCGACTCTCTCAATATATCCGCTCTGAAGGCCTGGGGAGTCTGGGCCCTGTAGTGGTGGTTCCTTTGAACAGATTTCTCCACCCTCGTTCCGTCCGCCGAGAGCTTCAGGGAGTCGGAAACCGGTATGGCAGGGATGACAGCACCTTTCTCCTTGGCCGCGCTTACGAGTTCCTCAATCGTTTCAACGTCAATGAGCGGCCTGGCGGCGTCATGGACGAGGATAACGGCAGGCGTCTCTTTGACCGCTTCGAGCCCAGAAAGTACCGACAGATGCCTGGTTTTTCCGCCGGGAACCACGGCCGAGACCTTCCGGTAGGAAAAAATGGTATCGAGTACCGAACCCGGAAGCGAAGGGGGCACGACGGCGACGATGGACTCAATGGACGGTGCTGCGGCAAAAGCAGCGAGGGAGTACTCTATGACCATCTTTCCGGCCACCGGAAAAAACTGCTTTGGCACACCGGAACCGAATCTTTCCCCGCTGCCTCCTCCGACTATTATCGCAACTGCAGACACTTGAGATCACCCTTCATAAAAAAAAAAGGGAAAGCACCCTGCTTTCCCTAATATACCCTGTTATGGCAACTAGCTGCGGCTAAAAATTTATATATCTGCTGATATCCTTCTCGACGTAATCCTCACTAACCTTCTTGGCAATTGATATCTCCTTCACGAGCAAGCTTCTCGCGGTATCGAACATTCTCCTTTCGCCGAAGGAAAGAGCCTTGTCGTTCTTCAAAAGCGACAGGTTTCTCAGGACTTCTGCGATATCGCGGAGGGAACCGCTCTTGAGCTTTTCCATATAGTGGCGGTATCTCCTGTTCCAGGGCTGATTGTTGCTGTTGGATTTTCTCTTTCTTAAAATGCGGTAAATTTCTTCTACTTCCTTGGTGGTTATGACCTTCCGGAGCCCCACCTGTTTTACGTTTTTCACAGGAATAAGAATCGTCGTCTCCGTGTCCAAAATCCTCAGAACGTAAAATTCCTCGCGCTTCCCGGAAAAAACCCGTTTCTCTATCTTTTTTATAGCGCCCACACCGTGGCCGGGATAAACGGCCATTTCACCCTTTTTAAATTTCATCGAACACCCCCCACTATTTTAAAAAAAACCCCTTTTTGTATTTATCAAAAGGGGAAAGTTGTGGTATGAATCTGTAGTATTTACGGCTAAATGCGATAAAGGAAGACTTGCTAATTTTCAATCCTTTTACAGCCATTTAACATTAATATATCAATTATAATACGAAGTTTTACAACAGTCAAGATTTGGAGGCAAAATTATGCCAACGGTGAGTTTTGTTACCCTGAGGTCCGGGCCGGAGAAGAACCTTTTACAGAAACTGGAAAGCACGGTCGAACAAAATTGTAATCCTGATCTCGTAAAAAAGGGGGAAATGGTGGCCGTGAAGACACATTTCGGGGAAAGGGGGAATCTGTCATTCGTGCGTCATCAATTCATCCACCAGATAGTCGAGATTATCAAAAGAAGGGGAGGGAAACCCTTCCTTACCGACACCAACACCCTCTATGTCGGAACGCGATCCTGCGCCCCGGACCACATAATGACAGCCTTTTACAACGGCTTCGGCCCCCTTACAACGGGCGCTCCCGTGATAATGGGTGACGGCCTGAGAGGTGAGAGCAAGGTGAAAGTGGAGGTCAACGGAGAATACGTAAAAGAGGCAGTCATCGGCGAGGAGGTTTTCAACGCCGACGCCATGTTTGCCGTGTCGCACTTCAAAGGGCACGAACTGACAGGGTTCGGTGGAGCAATAAAGAACCTCGGCATGGGATGCGCCGCCCGGGAAGGAAAGCTCTTCCAGCACTCAACCGTCTCTCCCTACGTGGACCCTTCCGGCTGCACTGTATGCGGCAGGTGTGTCGCCGTTTGCCCGGTGAGTGCCATTGCCATCGTGGCGGATTCGGCAAAAATCGACTCGGCCCTCTGCATAGGATGCGCCGACTGCATAGTCATTTGCCCGGAAAAAACCATTGAGGTCAACTGGAACGAGGCGACGGAGTCGGTGATGAGAAAGATGGCTGAGTACGCCCGCGGCGCAGTAATGGGGAAAGAGGAAAAGACCCTGTACATAAACTTCATCACCCAGGTGAGCCCTCTGTGCGACTGTTATGGGTTCAACGATGTACCGGTGGCCCCGGATCTGGGCATTTGCGTATCAACCGACCCGGTGGCGATAGACCAGGCTTGCATGGACCTGATCATCGAGAGTCAGCGGGGAATCGACCCGTTCAAAAGTGTCCACCCTCATGTCGACTGGCAGGTCCAGCTCGAGCAGGGGGAAAAGATAGGTCTCGGAAGCAGGAAGTATGACCTGGAGACAATTGATTGAAAAACATGCTCCCTTAGAGGTCAGGCCGACGAGTTCAGGGTTCCCCATCGGCCTCCTCTCCCCTCCTCAATGAGGGAAAACAGCCGAATTAGATATCATGACGGTCCAGCGGGATCTTTTTAGGCCGGACGTCTGGCCTCAGGCGATTTCCCTCAAAGACTCACGCAGGCGCTCGAAAAAGAGGTCGATCTCCTCAACGGTGTTGTAAAAATGGGGAGAAACCCTGATGCCCCCCCCTCTCGGGGAAACAACCACTTTTTTCTCGAGCAGTTTTTTCCACAGAACCTGGGGGTCCGCACCTGGGACTATGAACGTGAAAATGCCGGACCGCTCCGTTTCTTCTCTGGGAGTTATCACTTCCCACGAAGGTTCGGTTGTCAGAAAGAGGTGATCGATCAGCTTTTTCACCTCCCCGTAAATCGCAGTGACGCCAAGATCTTGGATCAGTTCAAGCGATCTGTTGAATACTGATATCGACAGTGCATTCAGCGAACCCGCCTCGAACTTTTTTGCCGTAACGTCCAGGGTAAAATCGATCCGTTCGAAATCGAATCTGTTTTTCACCGAATGCCAGCCGTACTCGATCGGCCGTATCATGTCCATCACCCTTTTCGAGACGTACAGACACCCGATACCTTCGATCGAAAGCAGCCACTTGTGCCCATCTGCAGCAAGAAAATCTATGTTGTATGCTTCAACGTCCATGGGTATGACACCGAGGGACTGGATTGCGTCGACGAAGAAGAAAATACCCCTTTTTCTGCAAAAATCACCTACCCTTGCCAGATCGTGCCGAAATCCGTTGATAAACTCGACGGAACTGATAGAAACGAGGGTCGTATTGCTATCGACGGCATCGAAAATCTTTTCGGCAGGAACTCTCCCCTCTTCGGGCTGCACCATGCGGACCTCGACCCCCTTCTCCCTGAGAGCGAACCACGGATAGAGATTTGCGGGAAACTCGTAGGCCGTCGTTACGACGTTTGAACCTTCAGCCCACGGAAAGCCACCGGCGATGAAGGAAATGCCTTCGGAGGTGTTTTTTACAAATGCCACCTCTTCCGGCGAACTTCCTATGAGTTTTGCAAACAAAAATCTTCCCCTGTCCGATATGTCCTTCCATCCCCTCGGGTTGAATGCCCCGTAGTTCGCATACTCCCTCAACTGCTCGACGCCGGCTGTTTTTGCACTCACCGGTATGGGGGCCACGCCGGCATGGTTGAGATAGATCAGGTTTTTCGTTACGGGAAACTCCCTCTGCCGTATATTGACCCTATCCATAGCAATCCTCTTTCCATTTCTAATATTCTTTAAGAAGTCACGGTAGCCGCCCCGCTCAGCCGGAAGGCCCCGTGCCGTGAGGATCCTTAAAGTCAGTTTAAGCCAGTTTGAAGTGGATTCACAACCTGAAGCGCCAGTTCTTCAAGAAAGAGCTTTTCCGTAATGGCGGATCGTTCTTTTCTCCTAACGGGCACTCTCTGGAAACTTTTATACTATAATTGTAAGGATGGGTAGAGAAGAAGAGAATATACTCCGGTTCAGCAGAAATATCCTCATCGAGGAGATCGGGCCGGAAGGGCAGAAAAAAATCCGTTCGTCTTCTGTCCTCGTCGTGGGGGCCGGAGGGCTCGGCTCCGCTGTCCTTTTCTATCTGGCCGCTGCAGGAGCAGGGAAAATAGGAATCGTGGACCATGACAGGGTAGACTTGACAAACCTGCAGCGACAGATACTCTATCAGGAAAAAAACGTGGGAGAAAAAAAGACGGAGGTAGCGGCCAGGAGGCTCAAAGCGCTTCATGGCGAGACCGTCATAGAAACCTATACGGAACGGATAAACACGGACAACGTTTTTGATATCATCGGCGGATACGAGATCATCGTGGACGGAACAGACAGTTTTGAAAGCAAATATCTTTTGAACGATGCCTGTGTCATAGCAGGAAAAAGACTCGTACACTGCGGGATTCTCAGGTTCGGGGGGCAGTTTTTCACGGTGATCCCGGGGGAATCAGGCTGTCTTCGGTGCGTTCTTCCCGAAATCCCGCTGAGAAAGGACTCGCCCGGCTGCCAGGAATCGGGGATCCTCGGATCCGTGGCAGGATTGTTCGGCTCGATACAGGCTACAGAGGTTCTCAAACTCAAAACGGGCGCGGGAAGGCCTCTGACGGACAGGGTCATGTACCTGGACTGCCTCGACTGGACCGTACGTTTCGTTGAGTTCAAAAGAAACGACAGCTGTCCCGTATGCGGCATGAGCCCCTCGATAACCAGGCCTCTCTCCCCGATTTCGTACGGCGAGGCGTGCACCGGTTGAGAAAACGGACGATGAAGGAAAAGGTAAAAGCAATAATCATGTTTTCCGGGGGCCTTGATTCGACCCTGGCGGCCAAGCTCATGCTCGACGAGGGCATAGAGCTCCTTGCGATCCACCTGACGTCCCCTTTCTGCACCTGCGACAGGAGAACCAGCGGCTGCAGGGCAACGTCGGTACTCATGGCAGAGCAGCTCGGGATAAAAATGGTCACCCTTCCCAAGGGAAAGGATTACTTCGATATCGTAAGAAATCCACGGCACGGATACGGATCTGCCCTCAACCCCTGCATAGACTGCAGAATCTTCGGGTTGAAGAAAGCAAAGGAAAGGATGGAAAAGGAAGGGGCCAGGTTCATCGTAACGGGGGAAGTCCTCGGCCAGCGGCCCATGTCCCAGATGCGTGACGTGCTGCGGTTCATAGAGAAAAAAAGTGGGCTGGAAGGACTCCTTCTGCGACCTCTCTCGGCAAAGCATTTCCCCCCCACCATCCCCGAAATTGAGGGCTGGGTCGATAGAAACAACCTTCTCAGCATCGCAGGAAGGTCCAGAAAAGAGCAGTTGATGCTGGCAGAAAAATACGACCTCAAGGACTACCCGTGCCCCGCAGGGGGATGCCTTCTCACCGACAGGATGTTTGCGCCCAGATTGAAAGATCTGTTCGAGCACTGTGATACCATCGAAAACTACGAGTTCAACTTATTGAAGGTGGGAAGGCACTTGAGGCTCGGGTCGGGCGAAAAGCTGATCATCCCCAGGAGCGAAGCTGAAAACACAAAGCTTCAAACGCTGGGTAAAGGGAGAATTGTCCTCGTGTGCCCCGAGGGGTTTCCCGGCCCCGTGATCGGTGTGGAAGACGCAAACTCGGGCCTTCCCTACAGGGAAATTGCCCTTTCCTTTGAACGATACGCCAAAAGAGCAAAAGAGCCTTACCCGGCATCGATACGATACCCGGATGGAAAAAGAGAAGATGTCTGTTTGGCCAAAGTCAGCAATGCGCATCCCGAAGAACTCGAGAGGTATCTCATACGGTAGGCGGGCAGAGTGGACAAAAAGGTTTCGGATAAACTGGACAAACTCCAGGAGATTTTGAGGGACATGGGTGCCGTCATCGTGGCATTCAGCGGGGGGGTGGACAGTACCTTTTTGCTCAAAGTAGCAATTGACACCCTCGGGGAAAGGGCAGTTGCCGTCACGGCAACTTCCTCAACCTATCCTTCTTTCGAACTTGAACAGGCCAGGTCCCTCGCCACATTGTTCGCCGCACGGCACCTGATCATAGAATCGGAGGAATTAGACATTCCCGAGTTTCGAGGCAATCCGCCGAACAGGTGTTATTTCTGCAAAAAGGAGTTGTTCGGCAAATTGATAAAAATTGGTGAGACAATGAACATCCCCTGGGTTGTCGACGGCAACAACAGCGACGACATTTTCGATTTCAGGCCCGGAAGGGTTGCAGCGGAGGAGCTTGGGGTTCGAAGCCCACTCGTGGAAGCCGGCCTCGTTAAAGATGAGATACGGGTGCTCTCCCGGAAACTCGGCATTCCCACGTGGAACAAGGGATCTTACGCGTGTCTCTCATCGCGGTTCCCATACGGAAATGAAATCACGGAGGAGGGCCTCAAAAAAATAGAGGCATGTGAAGCTTACCTTATAGAAAAGGGGTTCAGGCAGTTCAGGGTTCGGCACCACGACAGCGTTGCGCGAATCGAAGTTGGGCAGGACGAGATGGAGAGGTTTCTTGACCCTTCGATCAGGAAGGAGGTCTCGGAACGGTTCAGGGAACTCGGGTATACCTTCGTCTCCCTTGACCTCGAGGGATACAGGGCGGGAAGCATGAACGTTACGATAGAGGGGGATGCCCACCGCACAAAGGAAAAAGGCTCTTAGTTCTGCTCGGCGAAAGCCGTTATGGCCTGCTTTTCCGGGTCGGGGGAATCCTCACTCTTTGAGCCGCTCGATGCCCTTTTCGCTGCAGTCAGCCACCTCTCCCCGCACTTCCCTTACCGCATCCCTGAGGATATCCCCTATCACCTCTATATTTTCAATCGCTCCTTTTGGAGAACCGGGAAGATTTATTACGATGCTTTTCCCTCTTATGCCGCAAACCCCCCTTGAAAAGGAGGCGTAGGCTGTTTTTGCAATGCTTTCCTTTCTCATGATTTCTGGAAAACCCGGGATGTGTCTGTCTATGACGGAGAGGGTAGCCTCGGGTGTCACATCCCTCGGTGACAGCCCCGTGCCGCCCGTTGTCACCACGAGGTCAACTCCCTCATTATCAATAGCCCCGCAGATAGCGTCACCTATCGCACCGGCCTCGTCGGGTACGATGGCAGACCCGACCACATGAAATTGCTTCCCCGCCAGGAATCCGGCAACCGATGGGCCCGACAGGTCTTCTCTCTCCCCGCGGAATGACCTGTCGCTCACGGTTATCACGAAAGCGGTAAACATCTCATTCAAGTGCAACCCCGTCTCCCGGCCTGACCAGTCCTCCTCTTACAACTTTCGCAAATATTCCCTCCCGGGGCATGACACAGTCGCCGGCTGAAAAGTATATGGCACACCGATCGTGACATTCCTTACCGATGTGGGTAACTTCCAGCAGCGCAGTTTCTCCGAGCCGGATTTTCGTACCCACATCGATCGAGAGGAGCGAAATGCCCTCGACTGTAATGTTTTCAGCAAAGTCTCCGGGAGAAAGCTCCAGGCCGCCGGAAGCTCTCATCTTCTCGATCGAATCAATGGAGAGGAGGCTGACCTGCCTCGTGCCGGGCCCTGCGTGCGCATCTCCTGCAATACCGCTGCCCTCAACGAGGGAAACAAAATCGACGTTTTCTTTCCTCGTTCCCTTTTCTCCGCTGATTGATACCGCAACGATCCTGCCAGACATGGCTCACAACTTTAAGATATTCGTCTTGAAGATGAGCTTCTCGTACTCCTCACCGTCGTCTGGATATGTGGCATGTCCAAACTTTATATCGACTTTGATGTCCTTCCCCTCTTCCTTGATCACGGCGATCTCATCTTCTATGGACTTCTTTATCCTCGGGATTGCACTTATCTTTCCGTCCTCGGCCTGAGGCAATATGATGCCAAACTTGCTTTCACTGATTCTCGCCACCACGTCATACTCGCGCAAGGTTCCCCTTATTTTCCCGGCAAGACGCTTTATGATACGGTCTCCCTTCCACTTCATGTAAAATTCCTCAAAGCTCACATGGGGGACGATTTCACAAATCATCAGGACGAGTTTGCTGCTGAACCTCTTGGCCCGGTTCAGCTCGGTTAACAGCCGGGACTGGAAATACTTGAGATTGGGCAATCCCGTCACGTCGTCTATGTTTTTCAGCTTTTCATTTCTCTCAAAGGTTATGGCATTTGAAATCGCCTTTTCCGCATACCTGGTAAACTTTTCAAAATTATTCAGGTCCTCACTCGTAAAGGGTATGGGGTAAAAAGTCTTTTGCGTGAACTTGTCAAAAATGGTTGCCGTCCCGATAACATCCACCCCTTCCTTCAGGGGATAGCAGATAAGCGTCTTCGCATAGCCATCGAACTTCTTGTGCTGTTCATCTTCGCCAATATCCCGGAGGAGAATCGGATTGCCGCTTTTCAACACCTCCACCACCACCGCCCTGTCGAGTTGAAACAGCATCTTCTGTACATCCTCTCCCTTCAGGCCGTAGAATTCTCTTATCGTGTATTTGCCGCTGTCTTCGTCATACAACCTCAACACACAGCTCTCTGCCTCCATGATCAGGGAAGCAGACGTGGCAACAAGCTTGAGCAGCCTGTCCAGGTCGAGAGTGGAAATGATGTTGACCCCGGCTTCGTTGATGGCCGCTATCTTGGTCATGCGCTCGGAAACAGTTTCCTCTTTGATGGCTATTGATACGACATCGGCAAGCTGGTTGATCGCCTCTCCTGCCGCGGCGATCTTCTCCGGGGGAAGGCCTCTTTCTGAGACACTCTGGACAGAGACGACTCCGAGCATCTCCCCCATCGTGTTCAACCCGAAGGCGTGGTACTCCGCCTTCAGTCTGCTGTCGGCGGGCCTGTTCACCTCCCTCATGGAAACCACGCGTTTTTCTACAAGGGACAGGGCATCCACCGTTCCCGAAGCCGAGAAGCGCACGGCATCAACACCCCCCTGGTACCGGATAGTGGAGCCCCTGAGGAAAAATTCATCCACTTCCCTGTCGAAGAGAAGAACGGAAACTACCGAGTTGTCGAGAAACTTGGAAATAAGATCGGTAAATTCTTTTATCTTTATATCGATACTGCTGGAAGAACGTATTATCTCTTTGGATTTATTCTGAAAATCCTGTACCATCCTCAGCCTTTTTCTACCGATATTTTGATCTTCACAACGACTTCGGCACCCTCGCTGTTTAAAAACACCGCCGGAACCACCGCACCCCCCTCATGAGAAATGTATGGATTCTCGAGCCGAACGAAAGTAAGCCCCGCTCCCTCAACGGAAACTCCCACATCGCCAGCCCCGACATGCTCCTCCTCGCGGACCTCTTCTTCTTCTATCTCTATTTCATCGAGCAGGCTTCGTATATCTCCATCTTCCCCTTCCAGGTCCGGCATCTCGTCGAACTCTATTGCCTCTGAAAAACCAGGTTCTTCGGGGGAATCCATCTCGCCACCGAGGTCCTGCCCCTCAAGGAGCATCTCGCCGGCCCCATCCTGCATATCGCCCTCTGCAGACAGCTCCCCGAAATTTATGTTCATTGAGGAATCCGATGGAAGCTCTTCCAGATCCTCAATCTCTTCGATCTCCTCCTGTTCGCTCACGAACCTCTGGTCTATTTCTCTCCCCACAAGCTCACCTATGTCTTCTTCTGCAGAGCTTCCGATCTCAGATTCCAGAAGGAGCGTCTTCCTGAGATAATTGAAAACCATCTTGGCAATTTCCATCAGAGTGTCTTTTACGCCCTCCCCCGTGATGGCTATCGCGTTGAAGTACGGCACGCCGTTCTCATTGAGGTGACTGTTCATCTCCTCAACGGACATGATGTTTTTGAGGTCACGCTTGTTAAACTGCATTACGAAAGGGAGTTCCTCGAGATTCTTCCCGTAAGACGCCAGGTTCTCTTGCAGATTCCGAAGACTCTCAATATCGCTGTCGAGCATGTTCACCTGTGAGTCAGCAACGAAAACTATCCCATCCACACCCTGGAGGACGAGTTTTCTCGTCTGGTTGTAAAATACCTGGCCCGGGACGGTATAGAGATGGAATCGAACGGTAAAGCCTTTTATCTTGCCGAGTTCAACGGGGAGAAAGTCGAAGAAAAGCGTTCTGTCCGTTTCCGTGGGAAGGGAAATGAGTTTCCCCCTCTGGTCGGACTGCAACATCGAATAGATCGACTCGATGTTCGTTGTCTTCCCCGAAAGTCCGGGGCCATAATACACGATCTTCGCGCTTATTTCTCTTGCAGCGTAATTGAATAGTGCCATTGAAACCTCTTCCATTATTTAGTATCGTTCGAGCTTTTTCCACTCCTTTTCTCAGATTACTTTTACCACAAATACGCACTTTTTTTAAAATATCATTTTATCGCTCAATACATTGAAACCGAAAGTAACGGAGCAGGAGCATCCAACTGTCGCCAGTTGCCCCTGTTTCATGGAATGAAGCGAGGATCGACGGCTCATCATCTCCGAGGCAGGGAGCATGGCATCATTTTTCATCCGCGACTGCTTCGGCTTCCCTCTTCGCTTCATCCATCACCTTATCGGCCACCTGGCCCGTCGCCTCCTCGTAGTGGGAGAACTTCATGGTGAACACGCCCCTGCCGGAGGTGAGAGCCCTTAAATCCGACGAGTATCTCAAGATCTCTGCCATGGGAACCAGCACCCTGACAACCTGGTGCCTTCCATGTGCCTCCACTCCAAGAACCCTTCCCCTCTTGCTGTTCATATCGCCGATCACATCCCCGATGTTCTCTTCGGGGCAGGTTACCTCAACCTCGATTATGGGTTCGATGAGCACGGGATTTGCCTGCTCCATCCCCTTCTTGAACCCCAGTGATGCGGCAATTTTAAAAGCCATCTCCGACGAATCGACGGGATGGTATGAACCGTCGTAGAGGGTAACCCGAATGTCAACGACAGGATAGCCTGCAAGAAAGCCATCGGTCATTGCTTCAAGGACTCCTTTTTCAACGGCGGGAATATACTGGCGGGGCACTACCCCCCCGACAATCTTGTTGACGAACTCGAAGCCGGTTCCTCTCTCGAGGGGTTCGATCTGCAACCATGTATCTCCGTACTGACCTCTTCCGCCTGTCTGTTTCTTGTATCTTCCCTGCACCTGTACGCTTTTCTTGATCGTCTCTTTGTACGGCACCTTCGGGGTCCGGAGCACCACCTCCACGCCAAACTGCCGCTTCAGTTTTTCCACCGCAACCTCCAGGTGTATCTCCCCCATCCCCGAAAGAATGAACTGCCTGGTCTGCGGATCCTGGCCAAATGTAAGCGTTGGGTCCTCCTCCATGAGGCGGGCCAGGGAGGGACCAAGCTTGTCCTCGTCACCTCTGCTTACCGGCTTTATCGCAAAGGATATGACGGGCTCCTCGAAGGTGAGCTCACCAAATTGGATGGGGCTTTTTTTGTCGCAGAGCGTATCTCCCGTCACCGTTTCCTTGAACTTGGGAATAGCGATAATCTCCCCGGCGATTGCGCTCGTCAACTGCCTCTGCTTTTTCCCCTCCAGCTTCAATATCTGTGCTATGCGTTCAGAAGTGTCCTTGTTTGCGTTATACAGTCCCATGTCGGGAGTCAACGTCCCCGAGTTGATCTTCATGATAGAAAGCTTCCCCGCATAGGGGTCGACGAGGGTCTTGAACACCTGCGCCGAGAAGGGCCCTTCCTTTGCTATTTTCCTCCCCTCTTCCTCTCTGTTCCTTGGGTTTTTTCCCACGATCTCTCCCCGAAACGGCGGAGGGGGCAACAATTGGTTGACATAGTCCAGGAGGGCGTGAATCCCGACGAGCTTCAATGCAGAGCCGCAGAAAAGAGGAAAAATTTTCATTTCCCAGACGGCGTTCCTGTACGCCTCCATCATCTCCTCTTCCGTTATTTCGCTGTCGCTCAAATACTTCTCGAGCAGCTCATCATCCGTCTCCGCCACCGACTCCACAAACATCTCTCTCAGTTCGCCAATCCTACCAGCCAGGTCCTCAGGGACATCCTGAAGCTCAAATTCACCCGATCCCTCGCGGGGATAGATAGCCGCCTTCATCTTGCAGATATCCACCACTCCCCGGAGCTGTGCTTCTTTTCCGATTGGATACATGACGGGAACGACGTTTGCGTTCAAAACTTCCTTTATTTCCTCGACGACTCTCTCAAAATCGGCCCTTTCGCGGTCCATCTTGCTCACGAAACCAATGGTGGGCACTCTCAACTCATTGGCAAATTTCCACATCTTCTCCGTTTGCACCTCGACGCCGGAAACGGCGTTCACCACGAGAACGGCCCCGTCTAAAAAGCTCAGGCAATTCCTCGCGTCGGCCTCAAAATTTATGTATCCCGGGGTATCGGCAACGGTAACGTCATATTTTCCCCAGCGGTAGTGGTGAAACGAGGTGCTTATCGTAATTTTCCTCTTGATCTCCTCTGGATCAACGTCGAAATTCGAAGAACCGTCATCAACCCTTCCCATCCTGTCGGTAGCCCCCGCACAGAAAAGAAGAGACTCGGCCAGCGTGGTCTTTCCCGCCCCGCCGTGCGCTATAATCCCGAGGTTTCTGATCCTGTCGATCTCTGTATTCCTCATCTTCTGATCATGCCTCCTCTGCGTTTTTCTTGTTTTTTAAATATATAATTCTCAACCCGTCCAAAGTCAAATTTTCATCAACCAGGTCGATTGCCTCCGATTCGGGCGCGATGGTCTTTGCGATCCCGCCCGTTGCGATGACGATGAGATCCTCACTGTATTCCCTTTTTATTCTCTCAACGATCCCGTCAATGAGGCTGACGTAACCGTAAAATATGCCGGATTTTATCGATTCAACGGTATTTTTCCCCACAATTGAAAGTGGCCTGCTGATATCGACCCTCGGGAGTTTCGATGTCTGTTTGAAAAGAGCCTCGGCAGAAATATTTATTCCAGGCGCGATTACACCACCCATGTAGTCACCCTCAGAGGAAACGAGGTCGAATGTGGTGGCCGTTCCGAAATCCACCACGATACAGGCAGAACCGTATTTGCCGAAGGCGCCGACGGCGTTCGCTATTCTATCCGCTCCCACTTCCTTCGGGTTGTCATACCTGATCCTTATTCCTGTTTTGACGCCGGGTTCGACGACGAGTGGATCTTTTCCGAAATACTTTTTCGCAAGCTCTTCAAAGGTTATCGTCAGGGGAGGAACGACGGAGGAGATGACGATGCTGTCAATTCCAGCGACATCGATCCTGGATCGATCAAGCAGCTGCGAAATAAGGACTCCATATTCATCTTCCGTCTTGTCCCTGTCCGTAACGATACGCCAGTGTCCGGTGAGTTCTTCTCCGGCAAATACACCCATAACGATATTCGTGTTCCCGATATCCAAAACAAGCAGGCTCATGTCACCTGTCCCTTATTTCCTCCACGTCTCCGGAAATTATCTCGAACCGGTTACCCCCCTCGTCCTCGAGCACCAGGTAACCCCTCTCTCTGTGAATACCCTTGACCTCTCCCTGAACCTTCTCTTTCCCGGTCCGAAGGGTTACCACCTTCCCCTTCAGGAAAGAGAGGCGGTTCCATTTCTCTATAAACATTTCGAGGCCACGTCGCTGAAAGATCTCCAGATTCCGAAGGAGCAGCTCAACGACAGAGGAAGCTACGTCAACCCTCATGATATCCTTTCCGGTATACTCTTTCAAAGATATAACCAGATCGCGCAGATGAGGGGGGAAGTCTCTCCTTTCGCTGTTCACGTTGATCCCGATTCCGATTACCACCGAACGGGTCGAATCGAGCTCTGCCACCATCTCGGTCAAAATGCCGCAGAGTTTCTTTCCGGCAAGATACACGTCGTTTGGCCATTTGACCTGGCAGGGTATTTTGAACTTATCCCGGATCGCACCTGCCACTGAGAGGCCCGCTACGATCGTTATCGCAGGAGACAGGGCGGGAGAAACAGCGAGCGGGAGCAGAACGGACATGTTGATATTTTTCCCGCGGGGAGAGAACCATCGCCTCCCCATTCTCCCCCTTCCCGAGCTCTGTTCGTCTCCGATGGCAATGGCTCTTTTTATTCCTCCCTCATATCTTTTCAGAAGGAACGAGTTCGTTGAGTCGACCGACTCGAGTATGTGGATCTCTTCCCAGAAATTCTTTTCGCTGAAGGTTGCCCTGAGAGTCTCGAGCTCTACATGGGATGGGATCGAGGCGAGGCGATACCCCTTTCCGGCTTTGCCTTCCACGTTCCACCCATTTTTTCGAAGGGAGGAGATCTTCTTCCAGAGTGCCTGCCTGCTAATCCCAAGGCTCTTTGAAATTTCCTCTCCCGAAAAGAACCTGCCCGGGTTGCTGAGCAGGAACTCTATCACCTTATCACTCATTGCCCTGTCGGCACTAGAGCAGTGATCTTGCAGTGTAGGTGCCAAAAACCGACCTCATGACGTCGCTTATCTCTCCAATCGTTGCATAGTTCTCAACAGCTTCAAGTATGGGAAACATCAGATTGCTTCCATCCCGGCAGGCATCCAGCAAATTTTCAAGAGTTCCGGCGACCTTTTTGCCGTCCCTTCTCTTCCTCAGTTCCCGGATTTTTTTCCGCTGCACCTTCTCGATCTTGGGATCGACTTTGAGCAGGTTTTTCGGGGGCCCTTCTTCAATCACGTAGTCGTTGACACCCACCACGATCGCTTCCTTTTTCTCCACTGCAAGCTGATACTGGTATGCTGACTCCTGAATTTCCTTCTGGACGTAGCCGGACTCGATGGCCTTTATCATCCCCCCCATCTTGTCTATCTTCTTTACGTACGCTTCCGCCTCCTCCTCGATCCTGTCAGTCATGGCCTCGATCGCATACGACCCGCAAAGGGGGTCAACCGTATCGGCCACCCCCGCCTCGCTGGCCAGGATCTGCTGGGTTCTCAGAGCAACCCTCACCGCATCTTCTGTGGGAAGGGAAAGTGCTTCGTCCATGGAGTTGGTATGCAGCGACTGGGTCCCGCCCAGAACCGAGGCCAGAGCCTGCAACGCAACACGAACAATGTTATTTTCCGGCTGCTGGGCGGTCAGCGACGACCCGGCTGTCTGGGTATGAAACCGCAGCATCATCGAGCGGGGATTTTTTGCCCCGAAGCGTTCCTTCATTATCCTGGCCCACAATCTCCTTGCCGCTCTGAACTTCGCCACTTCCTCCAGGAAATTGTTATGGGCATTGAAGAAAAAGGAAAGTCTCGACGAGAAAGAATCAACCTCCAGTCCCGCATCCAGGGCGGCCTGGACGTATGCGATGCCATCGGCAAGCGTAAAGGCGACCTCCTGGACCGCCGTGGAACCCGCCTCACGGATGTGGTATCCGCTGATGCTTATCGTATTCCACTTGGGGACATTGCTGCTGCAGAATTCGAATATATCGGTAATGATCCGCATGGAAGGTCCGGGTGGGAATATGTACGTTCCCCTCGCGATGTACTCCTTCAGGATGTCATTCTGAATCGTTCCGGATAGTTCTTGCATTGAAATGCCATTTTTCTTCCCTACCGCTATGTACATGGCGAGAATAATCGACGCGGTGGCGTTGATGGTCATCGACGTGGACACCAGGTCGAGGGGAATATCGCGAAGCAGCGTCTCCATGTCCTCCAGCGAATCAATTGCTACGCCGACTTTTCCCACCTCACCCGCGGCCATAGGGTGGGAGGAATCGTACCCCATCTGGGTGGGGAGATCGAAGGCTACGCTCAGGCCGGTCTGTCCCTGGGCCAGAAGGTAGCGATATCTGGCGTTCGACTCTTCGGCGGTCCCAAATCCCGCATATTGCCGCATGGTCCAGAACCTGCCCCTGTACATGGTAGGCTGGATTCCCCTGGTATACGGATACTCCCCGGGAAAGCCGACATTATCCAGGTAACGCTCAGATTGCGCATGAAACGGCATGTATGCCCGCTCTACGTCATACCCCGACGTGCTCTTGAAGGCGGGTTTCCTCTCGCTGGAATGTTTCATCGATTCATCAAGGACCTTTTTTTCCCACCTGCGGAAACTGCCCCTTATATCTTTCAGGCCTTTTTTCCCCATTTCCTGAGCCTCCTTATTCAATCAGGAGAAGCTTTTCCCCACCTTCGACAATGTCCCCTTCCTTTACGAAAACCTCTTTCACCTTGCCCGCCGCCCGGGATTTGAACTCGTTCTCCATCTTCATCGCCTCTATGATTATCACCCCCTGGTTTGCCTCCACGTCTTCGCCTTCCACGACGAGGACCTTCACTACCTTGCCGGGCATGGGCGCGTCGATGAGCTGCTTTCCCCCCTCGGCGGCCTCGCTGACCCTGCCCAACGCCTTCTTCTGCTCGTTCAGGACCTTCAGCGGGTATCTGTCCCCTCTGATAAGGACTTCAATGTCCTCATCGGAAACAACAAGGTCCGCCTCATATACCCTGTTGTCTATCACTATGGACCAGGCATCTTTTTCCACCTTGTGCGCGTCTACGGCTATTTCCCTGTCGTCGATCCGGACCTTGAACTGGGCCACACCCGCCTCCGTCACTCCTACCAGGACTTCTTTTTCTTCCAGGCTCACGTAGTAATTCATCATATCACCCTTAGAACCTTCTCCCGAAACCCGGCCGAAAAGAGCTTTTCCAGAGGGATATCCCTTCTCCCTCCCTCACCTCGTCGGACTTCAGGGATTCACTCTTTTCCCTGAGGTACTGTTCGATGGCTCCCACGATTATCGCTACCTCCGAGTTTTCGGGAATCCGCTCCTCCTCCTCTTTGAGAAAAACCTGGTCGATGAAGTTCGTATCGAAATCACCCTCGATGAAGTGCCTGTTGTTCATGACCCGTATATGGAAAGGAACTGTCGTTTTCACACCCGTTATGATGTACTCTGAAAGAGCCCTTCCCATCCTCAATATCGCTTCCTGGCGGTCTTTTCCCCAGACGACGAGCTTTGAGATCATGGGATCGTATTGAATGGGAATCTCGAAGCCCTCGAATACCCCCGAATCATCCCTGACCCCGGGCCCACCGGGAATCCTCAGGGTCTCTATCATACCCGGGCAGGGAAAGAAGTTGCTATCCGGGTCTTCGGCGTATATGCGGCACTCTATCGCGTGACCCACCTGATTTATATCTTCCTGTTTCAGCCGGAGTGGTTCCCCTGCGGCAATCTTGATCTGTTCCTTGACGATGTCGATTCCCGTCACCATCTCCGTCACGGGGTGTTCCACCTGCAGCCTCGTGTTCATCTCGAGGAAGTAAAAGTTTTTTTCCTTGTCCATGAGAAACTCAACGGTTCCCGCTCCTTCGTAATCAACGGCTTTGGCAGCCGCAACGGCAACGGCGCCCATCTTTTTTCGAATCTCGTCCGTCACGAAAACCGACGGGCTTTCCTCGATCACCTTCTGGTGTCTTCTCTGTATGGAGCATTCCCTCTCATAGAGGTGGATGGTATTGCCCTGCTGATCCGCCAGGACCTGGATCTCAATGTGCCGGGGGTTCTCTATGTACTTCTCGATATACATCGAATCGTCGCCGAAAGACGACTTTGCCTCCGACCGGGCCATCCTGATGGCCGATCGCATCTCCGGCTCCTCCTTTACCAGCCGAAGGCCCTTTCCGCCTCCTCCGGATGCCGCCTTCAGCATGACGGGATATCCCACCTCACGGGCTACGCGTAAAACCTCTTCTTCCGTTTCAATCGCCTCCTTCGTCCCGGGGACCACGGGTACACCCGCGTCTGAAACGGTCTGCCGGGCCAGCGTCTTGCTCCCCATGACGCGCATCGCCTCCGGAGGGGGCCCTATCAGTTTTATTCCCTCCTCCTTGAGCCTCCGGGCGAAATCGGGATTTTCGGCGAGAAAGCCGTAACCCGGATGGATCGCCTCAACATGTGACTTCTTCGCTATCTCCAGAAGCTTATCGATATTGAGGTATGACTCGCTCGCCTGCGGCGGCCCTATTCTGTAGGCGTAATCGGCATACCGTACGTGGAGAGCATGTCTGTCCACATCCGAATACACAGCGATCGATTCAATCCCCATCTCCCTGCATGCCCTGATTACCCTGACTGCAATTTCCCCCCTGTTTGCAACGAGAATCCTTGAAAACATAGATAACTCCCACTGGTTACAACGGAATATTTCCGTGTTTTTTTGGCGGGTTCTGATCCCGCTTCGTCTTCAGCATCTCAAAAGCCCTGATGACCCGCGGCCGCGTGTCTTCGGGCATGATGACCTCATCTATATAGCCGAGTTCGGCAGCCTTGTAGGGGTTTGCGAACTTATCCCTGTAATCCTCGACGAGCTCATCTTTTCTCTTCACGGGATCGTCGGCCTTCAGGAGTTCGTGCCTGAAGACAATGTTGACCGCTCCCTCAGGACCCATAACGGCTATTTCCGCAGTGGGGTAGGCATAGTTGATATCGCCCCTTATGTGTTTGGAGGACATGACACAGTAAGCACCACCGTAAGCCTTCCGGGTAATCACGGTAACCTTGGGAACGGTTGCTTCCGCGTAGGCGTAGAGCAGTTTGGCCCCGTGCTTTATTATTCCCCCGAACTCCTGGGAGGTGCCGGGTAAAAATCCCGGGACGTCTTCGAATGTCAGGAGGGGAATGTTGAAGGCATCACAGAACCGCACAAAGCGGGCGCCCTTGATCGACGCGTTGATGTCGAGACACCCTGCAAGCACTGCGGGCTGATTGGCTATGACGCCTACCGACCTGCCGGCAATCCTTGCGAATCCGATGACGATATTTTTGGCGAAGTGCTCGTGGACCTCGAAAAAATATCCGTCATCAACGACGTGCTTGATTATCTCCTTGATATCATAGGGCTTATTTGGCTGATCGGGAACCAGCTCGTTCAAAACCTCATCCCTCCTGTCAGGCGGATCTTTGCTGGGAACACGGGGCGGGTCTTCCATGTTGTTCTGGGGAATGAAAGAGAGAAGCTCCCTGATCATGAAAAGGCACTCCTTCTCGTCCTCGGCGGCGAAGTGGGCAACACCGCTCACTTCGTTGTGAGTCATGGCCCCGCCAAGCTTCTCCTTCGTCACCTCCTCGTGTGTTACCGTCTTGATGACGTCTGGCCCGGTGACGAACATGTAGCTGGTATCCTTCACCATCAGGGTAAAGTCAGTAATTGCCGGTGAGTAGACCGCCCCTCCGGCGCAGGGTCCCATTATGGCCGAGATCTGGGGGACGACGCCCGAATATATCGTGTTGCGGAGGAATATATCGGCATATCCCGCGAGGGACAAAACGCCTTCCTGAATCCTCGCTCCCCCGGAATCGTTCAGCCCGATAAAGGGGGCCCCCGTTTTGGCTGCAAGGTCCATTATCTTGCACACTTTTTGCGCGTATGTTTCGCTCAGCGACCCGCCAAAAACCGTGAAATCCTGGGCAAAGAGAAAAACGAGACGGTTGTTGACCGTTCCGTACCCGGTTATTATCCCATCGCCGTAAAACTTCTTCTTGTCCATATCGAAGTCACTGCATCTGTGGGTAACGAACCTGTCCAGCTCCATGAAAGAATTGGGATCCAGGAGAAGATTGATTCTTTCCCTCGCCGTCAATTTTCCCTGGGCGTGCTGCTTCTCGATACGGTCCTTTCCCCCGCCTTCAAAGGCAAGCTCGTTTACACTTTTTAACTGGTCAAGTTTTTTCTGAAGAGACATTCCTTCCCCCCCGTTTGAAAATAATAGAGCCCATTCTTACCCCGTGCGGTATTATGTCAAGATATCAGGTTTGTATTCTTTTAGAAATCAAAAACTTCACCCGTGTGAACGACGGCGACCCGCGATTTTGCCCTCACTGCAGACTCTCTCAGGTGATGGATACACCCCGAGCATGACGTGGCAACGATATCGGCTCCTGATTCCTCGGCAAGCTTTATCTTCGAGATACCCATGTCACGGGACTTGTCGAAATGTGTCATGTTGAATGTCCCCCCGAACCCGCAGCACCTGTCCGCCCCCTCCATCGGTTTGAACTGTCCCTTGAGAACCTTGCTGAGCAGCAATTCAGCATTTTCTGCGGCATTTGGAATTGACGAAAGGTGGCAGGGCCGGTGATAGGAAACAACCTTTCCCTCGACCACCGGTGAAGGCGTGATCCATCGAGCCGCCATCTCCACCAGGTGGGATTCGTAGTCCCGGCACCTGCTCGCCACTTCGAGAGAGCGCTCGTGAAGCGGCGTATCCCTGAAAAGGTCGGGATATACGTTTTTCACCATGTAGAGACAGGAGCCGCAGGGAAACAGTATCTTCCCCCCCCTTACCCGCAAAAAGAGGTTTATGTTTTTTTCCCCGGCATGGCGGGCACCCTCCAGATCCCCCGCTGCCATGGCAGGAAGACCACAGCAGGACTGCTCGGCGGGCGCGGAAATGTTTTTCCCGGGGACACCCCTTGCGAGCGTTTCGGCCGTTTTTGTGAGGATCTTGGGGTAGAGATAGTTGTAGACGCACCCGGTAAAGAGAAGATCCGCCTCCCGGTCAACGAGTCCTTCGATCGACTCCCCCTCTGACTCGAGAAAGGACCTGGCGGGAATTTCCGGCACCATTCGATCACCTCTGGCGATGAGCGATGGAAGCCGGTAATAGATACCGCTGCTTGACGGAATCTTTTCCCCCAAAAGCTCCAGCACCCCTTTTCCCACAAAAGAGCCGGCTTTGATAGCCGAGGAGGGAAGGGAAAGAGCTTTCACGAGAGCTTTTTTCCCCAGTACCCTCTCCACGTAGCCGGTGTGCCCGGCTCTCGCGTTGCTGATGATTTCCACGGTTTTCACCTGATTCGGGCACCTGGTCTCGCACCTTCCGCAGAGGAGACAGTTATCCAGAAAGGACCGGATATCAGCTTCGCGAGCAGGCAGCTCGCCCTGAAGATCGCGCCTGATGATCTCGATCTTCCCCCTGGCAACGGATGTCTCCATCTGGTCAATGTCAAGGAGGGGGCAGACACTCCTGCAGGCACCGCATTTCGCGCATTTGCCAATGAGCTCTGTTACCCTGTCCGGTCTCATGACATCACCGACCCTCAGGGAAAAATCTTGTGGGGATTGAGAATGTTGTTCGGGTCGAAAAGATGTTTAATCCTCTTCATGATGAAAATCTGCTCCTCGTTCAGCTCTATACCGATATAGGGTTTCTTGGCCAGCCCCACGCCGTGTTCTCCCGAAATCGTACCCCCCATTTCAACGGTCAGGGAAAAAATTTCTCTCACGATCTTCTCCGCCTCTTCGACCTGCCAGGGAATTGCGTCATCTATCATCACGTTCACATGAATGTTCCCGTCTCCCGCATGACCGAAGGTTACAATGGGAATGCCCTTTCGTTCCGACAACTCCCTGATTTTCCTCATCATAGCCGGAAGCCCGGTCCGGGGAACCGTAATATCCTCGTTCAACTTTTTGGGATTCACTTTGAGGAGTGAGGGGGATATGGCCCTTCGAAGCGACCAAAGTTTCTCCCTTCCCTCGCTATCTGTGGCGCTCTCGATTACCACCACCCCATTCCTGCTCAGGGTATCCGAGAGCTTTCTTGATGAAGCCCGGACTCCTTCCTCCGGCCCGTCCAGCTCGATGAGCAGGTAGCATCCCACCCCCTCGTGAAGGTCCACACCGCCAAACTCACGCACACATTCCACGGCTGAAGAATCCATAATTTCAATGGCGGCAGGAATTATGCCCGCCTGAATGATCCTGTTGACCGCCAGGGACGCCTCTTCCGTTGTGGCGAAGCCCCCAAGGATAGTGGAAAACGACTCGGGGTAGGGTATCAGCCTCAGGGTCGCTTCGGTAACCACAGACAGCGTTCCTTCCGATCCCACGATGAGCCCCGTGAGATTGTAACCCACCACCCCTTTGAGGGTATCGACTCCCGTTACCAACACCTTGCCCGTTGGCAGCACGTTTCTCAGGGAGAGAACGTAATCTTTCGTAACGCCGTACTTGAATCCCGAGGGGCCTCCCGCACACTCGGCGATATTGCCGCCGATGGTGCAAAACTCCAGGCTCGCAGGATCGGGGGGGTAGAAGAGGCCGACCCCTTTTACCTCACTTTTCAGCAGATCGAGCACGACCCCCGGCATAACTTTCACGGTCATATTCTCCTCGTCTATGTCGACGATACGGTTCATCCTCTCCAGGGAAAGTATTATGCCGCCACGAACGGGAACGGATCCCCCGGTGAATCCCGACCCCGCACCACGTGGAATGACGGGAAGCCTGATCTGATCGGCAAGCTTTAAAAAGTCCCTTATTTCCTGCTCTTTTTCCGGGAATACGACCCCGTCGGGGAGCGTTGACACACCCATGGCGTCGTAGGAGTAACAGGCCCTGTCGATCTCGCTGAACCGGGCCCTCTCTCCAAATATGTCCTTCACCTGCCTTTCAACCTGTGAACTGCTCAAATCCGCTCCTTTATTCGACCTATTATACCATGCCCCCTTGAATCCCTTTCCCGGCGCCTGAAAAGGAAGGTAGGGGCCAAAGGACGACCCGGCTTTTCGGGGTTCTTTCTCTCTGTGCCTTTCCGGCAGCACCGCCGCTTCAGCGGTGGATCATCCTCTCGTCACCGGAGGTTTCACCGCGGACCCGGAAAACCCCCTGAAAAGAGAACATTGCTTTCCCACCAGCCGTGAACCGGTATTCGTCGAGCGGTCGATATGCTGGTATAATAGGCGGGAAAAGCAAAACCGGCACCAATCCTTCTTCCTGAACCATCACCGGAAGGGGGTTTCGTTCCATTCACGGTTGTCATAAAAAAGTAATTCTGGTACTAATATCTCGGTTAACCTGAAGGAGGAGCCATGGAGATCGTCGGCAGGGAAATCATGTGGAACCTTCCACCGAGCACGGGCACGATCATGTATGCCCTCTTTGGCGTCGTCCTCCTCGTTTTGGGCTTCGGGTTCTATGCCCGCTATAAGGTCTACAGGTCGGGCCGGGAGGAATTCGAAGACAGATTCGACGATCCCGAGAAAAGGCTTCTCTTTGTTTTCAGGGAGGGAATACTGCAGAAAAAGACCATTTCCTGGCCCTTCGGCGGGACAATGCACCTCATGATCTATTCCGGATTCATAGCGCTCTTTATCGCTACGTGCCTCGTCGCCCTCCAGTACGATTTCGGATTCCAGATTCTTCACGGCCGTTTTTTCGCGTTCTTTGAGGTTTTTTCCGATACCTTCGGTCTGGTCCTGATCGCGGGAATCGTCACGGCCGCATTCAGGCGTTACATCCTCAACCCTCCCGGATTGACGCGAGAGGGGGACGACCTCCTCCAGCTTCTCCTCATACTCACCATTGCGATAACCGGTTTCCTCGTGGAAGGACTGCGCATAGCGGCGACTTCTCCCGAGGCAGCAAAGTTTTCCTACGGAGGAAAAGCAATTGCCGCGATGATGAAAGGGGGAAGTAATCAGGGACTGCTTGCCGCTCACCGCATCCTCTGGTGGATACACCTCATCCTCGCCTTCGGTTGGATCGCATCGATCCCCTATTCCAAAATCATTCATTTTATCGCCGGGCCGGCAAACATGTTTTTCAAATCCTCCCGGCCCAAGGGGGCGCTGCAGCCGATTCCCGATATGGAGGAGCAGGAGAGGCTCGGGGCACTGAAAACTCCTGACCTCTCCTGGAAATCACTCATTTCTGCAGACGCCTGCACGAAATGTGGAAGGTGCCAGGACGTGTGCCCCGCCTACAACACCGAGAAAAGCCTCTCACCCCGGGAAGTAGTGCTCAAGACAAAGAGAAACATGACGAGCGCCCTCTCTATCTCGCTCGTCCCGGCCAGGGGAATCCTGGACAAGGCAACGGGAAAGCCCTCATATCCTCCCCTGGTGGGGGAAGAGAACACGCCGGATACGATAACGCCACAGGAGCTCTGGGAATGCACCACCTGCGGGGCATGCGTTCACGAGTGCCCGGTTTCGATAGAACACATCGACATGATCATGGATATGCGCCGCGGACTCGTATTCGAGAGCAAAATCCCCGAATCGGCACGCTTTACGTTGAGCAAATTGATGAACACCGGCAACCCCTGGGGGCTGCCGCAGGATGACAGAAGCGATTGGATGCGGGGGATGGACGTTCCCGTTGCAATGGAGAAAAAGCAATTCGAGTATCTTTACTGGATCGGATGCTTCGGCGCCTACGACATGAGAAACCAGAAAGTCACCCGGGCGATCATCGACATACTGGAGAGGTCAGGCACAGATTACGCGATCCTCGGCCAGGAAGAGATGTGCTGCGGCGATCCCGCGAGGAGGCTCGGCGAGGAAGGCCTTTTCCAGTTCGGCATGATCGAGACGAACAGGGAGGTTTTCCAGAGATACGGGGTCAGAAAGATCATTACCCAGTGCCCTCACTGTTTCAACACCTTCAAGAACGAGTACCCCCAATTCGGCGTCGAGTTCGAAGAGGTTATACATCACACGCAGCTGATCGACGACCTCATAAGAGCGGGGAGGATTCAGCCCAGGAAGGCCCTGAACAATATCTTTGCAATCCACGACTCCTGCTATCTCGGAAGGCACAACGATATCTACGAGGCCCCGAGAAGGGGCATCGCGGGTATCCCCGGCATCACGGTAAACGAAATGGACAAGAACAGGGACAAGTCTTTCTGCTGTGGCGCGGGAGGAGGGGGAATGTGGTTCGAGGAGGAGGGCACACGGATCAGTGCCGCCCGTCTGGAACAGGCCGAAGAAACGGGTGCCACGGGCATCTGCACATCCTGCCCCTACTGCCTGACCATGTTCGACGATGGAATAAAAACAAAGGACATGGAAGAGGATTTCGTTGCGCGGGACGTGGCCGAGATAGTATCGCAATCTCTGGATTAGAACCGCACCGGAAGTGTCACAGGCGTTTTTCGTAAATCTGTCCTGAGCCCTGCAGAAAGCGGTTTTCCTTATCTGAGGAGAATCTCCTTTGCAATGACGAGGCGCTGGATCTGGCTCGTGCCCTCGTATATCTGGAAAATCTTGGCATCCCGCATGAGTTTCTCAACGGGATAGTCTTTCATGTACCCGTACCCCCCGAAAATCTGGACGGCATCGGTGGTAACCCTCATGACGAGATCGCCCGCATACGCCTTCGCTATGGACGATTCGGTGGTATTCCTCATGCCGTTGTCAACCATCCACGCCGCCTTCCACGTCATGACCCGGGCAGTCTCTATGCCGATCAGCATATCGGCGAGCATGAAGTTGATTGCCTGATTCATCGCGATGGGAGTCCCGAACTGCACCCTCTCCTTTGAATAGTCCAGGGCATATTCATAAGCGGCTCTCGCAACCCCCACGGCGGCTGCAGACACGCCGGGCCGCGTCCTGTCGAGGGTCATCATGGCGAGCTTGAAGCCATCCCCCTCGTTCCAGAGGAGGTTTTCCCCGGGTACCACCACGTCTTCGAAAATAACATCCGCCGTGTCCGACGCCCGCTGCCCGAGCTTATCCTCCTTCTTACCCGTTGACACTCCGGGAAGATCCCGCGGCACGACGAATGCGGAAAGACCCCTGTGACCGAGGGACTTGTCGGTGGAAGCGAAAACGACAAACTGGCTTGCGTATGAGCCGTTCGTTATGAAGCACTTCGTCCCGTTCAAAATGTAGTTTCCCCCATCCTTTTTCGCCGTTGTCTTCACCGAGCCAACATCCGAGCCTGCACCGGGCTCTGTGAGGCAGAAGGAGGAATATGTGAGTTTTTCCGAAAAAGGTGCCACAAACCTCTCAAGCTGCTCCTTGGTGCCGGCTATGAGAATGGGCATGAGCGCCAGGGCCGACGCTTCCATGGATGTGTATACACCAGAGCAGCCCCAGGCAATTTCCTCCGAGATGATACACGCCTCGATCGTTCCGAGTCCAAGACCGCCCTCCTCCTCCGGGATGAAATCGGTCATGAGTCCCAGCTCGAAGGCCTTTTCCATGATCTCATGGGGGAACTCACCGGTTTTGTCGCACTCTGCCGCTCTGGGCCGGATTTCATTCGCCGCAAACTTATGAGCCATATCCTGAAGCTGTTTCTGCTCATCCGTCAATTCAAAACTAATCATCGCTTACCTCCTTTTATGAATCCAGAACGCGATTCTTCATGCCATTTACGACGATTGAGTAAACCTGACGGGCCGATTCATCAATATCGTATTTGCCCTTTTTCGAGAGCACCCATGCAAGAGATATTTCATCGAGGGCCCCGAATATGATCCTCCTGGCGATGGTGGGGTTTATGTCATTCCGAAATACCCCCTTTTGCACGCCCTCGGTGATTATGTCCGAGAGTATATCGAGGTATTCGAGAAACTTGACGGGAATGTACTCCTTCATGAACTTGTTCGACTGCCGCAACTCGACCTGTAGCATCTCGGCGAGGTCAGGGTTCTCCTCGAGGAGTTTCAGGTGGTTGTCGACAAACACCCATATTTTCTCTTCGGGATTACCCGCGCCGGCAAGCTTATCCTTGAGTATCGAAATGATCTCTCCTATTTTTTCCTCAAAAATGCATATGAGGATGTCGTCTTTGTTCTTGAAATAGAGGTAAATCGTCCCGTCGGCAACCCCCGCCTCCTTTGCAATATCGGAAACCTTGGATTTATAAAATCCGTTTTTTGAAAATATTTTCAATGCCCCCTGCAATATTTTTTCCCTCTTGCCATATTCCCTCTTTCGACCTCTCGCCATATCAGACTCCAATGAATGAATGAATATTCATTCATAAAATTATCAGTTTTCGGCGATTAAGTCAAGGCTATATGGTTCCCCACCGATTATTTGAGACAGAACGCATCCGGAAACGAATGGAACAGGGGATGGTTTACGGAGGCAACACCAGAGATAGAGTTTTGCCCTTACTTTCGTTGATTGGGGATCAACGGGACGGGACTATTCGTTGAATCCGAGCCTCATGGAAAGTTCGGCGGATTTTTTAACCACGTGGCTGGCAATCTCATCCTCTATTTTTTCCCTCGTCATTCGCGAAGCCGGGCCAGAAAGGGAAATCGCACCCACGATCCTTCCCGTGTAGTCTCTCACCGGGGCACCCACGCAGCAGACGCCGACCTCAAACTCTTCAATGTCGGTCGTAAACCCTTTTTCCGTAGATTTCCTCAACTCGAGCAGAAGGTCATCCACGGTGTCCACCGTATTGGGGGTGAGTTTTTTCAATTCTCTGTGTAAGCGCGTCTTGAGCTCATCCTCCGATTCGTGCATGATGAGAGCTTTTCCCGCGGCAGTGGCATACACCGGTAGATGGAGGCCGACCCTTGAGACAACCCTCACCGTCGCCTTTGTCTCCACGGAGTCGAGATACACCACATCGTTGTCTCTCAAAATGGATATGTAGGTAGTCTCGCCGCACTTGTTTGCCAGCTCCTCGAGAACTGATTTTGCAAGTTTTAGGAGCCCCATCTGCTTGATGTAGGTCTGACCGAGTTCGAGGCATTTGATACCGAGGCGGTAATTTTCAGTCGCCTTGTTCTGTTCGATGTATCCCCGCGACTCAAGCGTGGCAAGTATACGGAAAACATTATTTTTATGGAGCTTCAGTTTCTTCGATAGCTCCGTAACGCCGAGCTCGTCAGCGCCGCCTTTGAACTCTTCGAGAACATCGAGGGCATGAGCCACTGACTGGATGATATAGTTCGACTTGTCTCTTTTCATGCAAAAAACCCCTCCCTGTCTGATTGTTCGACAAATACCTAATATAATAGCTTTTTTGTGATTTGTCAAATGATTTTATAACTATTTTTTATTTTTAGAGGAAAGCGCAGGCAAAGCGCATTGAAACATCTAACTATTTATAAATAAACGTTATTTTTGCTATATATCTCTTTCCCCCTTAGACTTTTGACTTTTTCCAGTCAGAGAGAAACTTCTCCAAACCGATGTCAGTCAAAGGATGTTTTAGCAAATGCTCTATCGTTTTCAGGGGGACCGTCGCTATATCGGCGCCGATCAGGGCGGCATCGAGCACGTGGAGGGGATGCCTTATGGACGCAGCAATAATTTCCGTTTCAATGCCGTAGTTGGAAAATATTTGCATGGTCTGCTCCACCACCTCCATGCCCCTGTGTGATATGTCGTCGAGTCTTCCGATGAACGGGCTCACATATCGGGCTCCCGCTTTGGCAGCGAGGAGCGCTTGAACAGGATTGAATATCAGGGTCACATTTACCGATATCCCCTCCCTGGCAAGGATACCCGTCGCCTTCAGCCCCTCTGCGGTCATCGGCGCTTTCACGACAGCATTTTCGTGAATGGCTGCAAGATTCCTCGCCTCCTCCACCATTGCCTCCCAGGTCTCGCTCACCACCTCAAGGGAAACGGGACCATCGACGATGGAAAAAATTTCCCTCACGATATCGTCGAAACTTCTCCCCTCCTTTGCGATGAGGGAAGGGTTTGTCGTCACTCCGTTGAGAACCCCCAGGTCCTTTGCCTTTTTAATCTCATCCACATTGGCCGTATCTATGAATATCTTCATCCAAGCCTCCTGTCTCTTTGTTATCGGAATTTCCGTCTCATGACCGTCGGCTCACCTTTGCTCCTGATTTTCCGTCTCCGCCAGCGGTTTGGCTTGCTTTAGGTTTTCGACCTGGAGGGCGAGCCTTTCCCTACCCGGAAAATCGGGAACAGCACGGAGAAGCCCCTCCCAGGCATCGATAGCTCCCTGCAGGTCATTCTTGTCATGAAGGAGGGTGAGGCCGAGGTTGTACCTGGACTGGTAATGACGCGGATTCGACACTGTCGATTTCTTGAACGCTTCGATCGCTTCGTCGGTCCGTCCGAGCCTCCTCAGGCAGATTCCCATGTCGGTCCTGACGTCAGCATTCCCCGGTTCGAAATCGAGCGCTTTCCTGTACGCCACCACCGCTTCTTCGTTCTGAGCGGTGTCGAAGTAAATATTGCCCAGCCGGATCCAGGCCCTCCTGTTATTCGGATCTTTCTCCAGGAGCTTAACGAGCGTCTCCGCTTCCCTGTATTTGTTCAAATCGACAAAACCCGACGCAGGAGGCCCTGCCGGCGGCCGGCTCTTCTCCTTGCAGCCGACTACTGCAAAAACAAGGAAAAATACTATCCCTCCCGTAACAGCAAATCTCCTCATATCCTGACTACCTCGGAGGTATCCTGGCATCTGTCCAGCAGTTCCCGGAAGGTTTCTCCACCCTCCCCGCCGGGAAATCCCGGATCCAGTTCACACAGGGGCAGAAGCATGAAGCGTCTCGCCGGAAGCCCGGGGTGAGGGATTGAAATCAGATCGCTCTTTATGCGCGCCTCGCCTGCGGCAACATCTATGTCCAGGGGCCGGTGGATTCCGGCCGATGAAAAGCGTCTGCCCATGTTCTTCTCAATTTCCTTCAGGACCCGAATGAGTCTATCAGGCTTCAGATCACTCAGATATTTTACCGCACCATTTACAAACCCCGTTTGATATTTTCTGCCAACGGGCTCGGTAATATACAGTGACGATCTGGACTCAACCTCTCCGTACCGGCTCAGCGCATGAACACCCGATAAAACATTGCTGACCGGGAACCGGAAGTTTGAGCCGATGATCAGAAAATAGGTCACAGGATCACAATCGCAATGTCTTGATCCGCCGGGCAGCCTCTCCCAGCCTCTTTTCCGGCACCGTGAGGGAAAACCTCACGTACCCTCTCCCCTGTTTTCCAAAACCCTCACCGGGCGTGCAGACGACTCCCGCTTTTTCCAGGAGCATGCTGGCAAAGGTCGATGACCCCATCCCCCGGGGAACAGGCATCCAGATGTAGAACGATGCCCGGGGGACGTGAGGATCGAACCCCGCTTCCCGTAGCCCGGAGATGAGCATATCCCTCCTTCTGGCGTAGATGCGTCTCAGCTTCACCACGCTCGAGTCTCCCCTGCGAAGAGCGAGAATGCTGGCCGCCTGAATTGCGGTAAAGGCACCTGAGTCCACATTTGTCTTGATCTTTCCCAGGCCCCCGACAAGGTCCCTGTTTCCGACGGCGAAGCCCAGCCTCCAGCCGGCCATGTTGTAAGTCTTGGAAAGGGAGTGAAACTCAATCCCTACTTTCTTGGCCCCCGGAACCTGGAGAAAACTGGGAGGAATGTAGTTATCGTAAAAAATTTCCGTGTAGGCGGCATCGTGACACACTATCAAATCGTAGGCTCTCGCGAACTCAACGGTTTCCCTGAAAAATTTCTTCGTCGCAACCCCGGCCGTGGGATTGTTCGGGTAATTGAGGAAGAGGATTTTCGCCTGCTTTCTCACCCCCTCAGGAATGTCTGCGTAATCGGGCAAAAATCCGTTTTTGCTCAACAGGGGCATGGCGTAGGGCCTGCCCCCGGCAAACTTCGTTCCTATCGAATAGACCGGATAGGCAGGATCGGGAACGAGAACCACGTCTCCGGGATCGGCAAAGGCAAGGGGAAAGTGGGCAATCCCCTCTTTGGAGCCGATAAGGGCAATCGCTTCTGTTAAAGGATCGAGAGAAACCCTGAACCTCTTCCTGTACCAGTCAGAAACAGCTGTCCTGAACTTTATTGTGCCCAGGTAAGACGGGTACCGGTGGTTTTCGCCCTTCCTAACCTCCTTTTCCATTGCCCCCGTTATAAAAGCGGGCGTGGGCAGGTCGGGGTCCCCGACTCCCAGGTCGATAACATCAACACCGCTCTCCATTACCAGTTCCTTTTTCCTGTCAAGCTCCGCAAACAGATAGGGCGGCAGGGTCTTCACCCTCTTTGCAAGATCCCTCAATTCCCGGCACCTCCACTCTTTATGATCTTCATGATTCTGTTGTCTCCAGAAAATGTGCCACCTTGTTGGCCAACCGGCCGATGCCCTCAATTTCCACCTCGACGATATCGTCAGGTTTCAAAGCCCCCACGCCCGGAGGCGTCCCCGTTGCGATCATGTCACCCGGATAAAGCGTCATGATATCGCTGATAAAGGCGATGAGGGTGTAGACATCGAATATCATTTTTCTCGTCGACCCATCCTGCTTCAGGTTCCCGTTGACGTACACTTTGATCGGGAGGTCGTCCGGCTCAATGTCGGTTTCCACGCAGGGACCTGCAGGAGCGAAGGTATCGAATCCCTTGGCCCTTCCAAAGAGCGTGTCCTTCGCCTGCAGGTCTCTCGCGGTCACATCGTTGAAGCATGTATATCCCAGAATGTATTTTCTCGCTTCGTCTTCGGGGATCGACTTCCCCTTTCTCCCGATTACCACGCCAAGCTCCCCTTCATAATCGACCCGCCCGCAGCTCTTGGGAAGAATGATATTGTCGCCGTGGCCAATCAGGGCAGAGTTGGGTTTGAAAAATATCAGGGGCTCATCGGGAATTTTCCTTCCCAGCTCTTTCGCGTGGTCCCGGAAGTTCAAAGCAACGCCGATGACTTTCCCCCCTTCCGTGGGCGGCAGTATTTTCACATCTTCTATCCTGTGAGTCGGATCGGCTAAATTGATGCTCCCGTAGGGAGTTCCCGAAAGCTCCCGTATCTGGTTGCTGGTGGGGTCGAAAATGCCATACTTGGAGGCTCCGAACTTTTCGAAACGAAGTATCTTCATTGTGCCCTCTCTTACTTGATCCCGAGCACGTCCTGCATGTCATACAGCCCCGCTTCTCTTCCCATCACCCATCGGATCGCCCTTATTGCGCCCCGCACAAAGGTCTCTCTCGTGTGCGCCCGGTGGGTGATCTCGACTCTCTCTCCGATTCCGCCGAATATCACCGTGTGTTCTCCTACCACATCCCCCGCCCTCAAAGTCATCACACCGATTTCGTCCTTTTTCCTTTCGCCGATGATACCCCGCCGACCGAAGACACCGTCCCTATCCAGTGTCAAACCCAGTTCGTCCGCAACTATTTCCCCCAGCCGAACGGCCGTTCCCGAGGGGGCATCCTTCTTGAACCGGTGGTGAACCTCGAACATCTCCACATCGTAGTCCCTCCCCAGGACTTTCGCAACATCCCTGACCACCTTGAAAAGCAGGTTGACCCCCACGCTCATGTTGGGAGCCAGGACAAGAGGAATCTTCTTTCCATATCCTTCGATTTCGGATTTCTGTCCAGCAGTAAATCCTGTTGTGCCCACCACGACCGCCAGACCGGATTCTGCCGCTGCCCGCACATTTGCCACGGAAGCACCCGCCTCGGTAAAGTCGACCATGACAGAAGCGCCGCGTGCAGCTTCCGGGAAGTCGGAGGTAACGGAGACATGGGCCGGGATCGTCCCGGCGAGGCTCCCTGCATCCTGCCCCAGGTATCCGGACGAGTCTGCCTCCAGGGCACCGACGATCTGCATGTCGTCGCACTCATTCAGGATCACCCTTGATAAAACCCTGCCCATCTTCCCGGCAGCCCCTGCAACGAGAACCTTTATCATCAGTCCCTCCGACCTATTGAATTTTGAGAGCCTTGAGCACCCCTGCAACCACCTTTTTGCCGCCCGCCGAAATAGGGGTCAGGGGCAACCTTACGTCAGGCTGGATGATCCTCATCATCCCCAGAGCGGCTTTTGCGGGTATCGGGTTTGTCTCCACGAAGAGGCTCGCATACAGCGGCATGAGGCGGTAATGGATCCTTTTCGCCTTTTCCATGTCCCCGGCGACAAAGGCATCGTAAATACCCGCCATCTCTTCCGGAACGACGTTTGAGGTGACGGAGATAACCCCTTTGCCTCCCATGCACAGCATGGGGTAGAAAAGAAAATCATCCCCCGAGAGGACGGAAAAGGACGAAGGAGTCGTTCTTATGATTTCGCAGACCTGATTCAGGTCCCCCGACGCCTCTTTGATACCGACGATGTGTTTCACCTTTGCAAGGCGTGCAACCGTTTCGGGCAGCATGTTGACGCCGGTGCGGGACGGAACGTTGTACATAATGATCGGTATCCGGGCTGCATCCGCCACCTTCTTGTAGTGCTGGAACATCCCTTCCTGGGTTGGCTTGTTGTAATAGGGGGTGATGACCAGCGCACCATCCGCACCCACTTTCTTCGCATGTTTCGTCAGCATGATGGCTTCATCCGTGTTATTGGACCCTGTTCCCGCGATGACCGGTACCCGCTTCTTCACCGCCTTCACCGTCTCCTCTATCACTTTCTTGTGCTCATCGTAGGAGAGCGTCGCTGACTCTCCCGTTGTGCCGCAGGGAACGATACCGTCGGTCCCACTCTGTATCTGCCTGTTTATCAATTTCCTCAGGGCCGGAAAATCCACCCTCCCCTTCTTAAACGGCGTTACTGTCGCTACGATTGTTCCTTGGAACATAGCTTCCCCCTTTTTCCTTAGGTTAAGGCCTCTTTCTTGATTTTTCCCTCGCACACCAGCGCTGTCGTTCCTGTCAGGTACACGTTCCGGGCTCCCTCACTGAGAGGTATGAAATCAACGTCGAGTTTATCTCCGCTTTTCGATTGAACCCGGACGGGAGTCTCGGTCAACCCGAGGTGGTATGCCACGATCCCGCAGGCAACGGAACCGGTGCCACAGGCGAGGGTCTCCCCCTCGACCCCCCTCTCGTAGGTCCTCACGTGGACGACGCCCTCTTTCACCTCTATGAAGTTCACGTTCGTGCCGGCACTTTTGAACCTCCGGTGAAACCGTATCTTTCTCCCCAGGCCCTCCACATCGGCCCTTTGAAGGTCAGCGGCAACGAGAACCGTGTGGGGAACACCCGTGTTGATAAAGCTGAACCGATAATTGTTTCCATCAACTTTGAGCGTCCCCATCTTGACGAAATCAAAGGGGTCTGTCAGTTTTACCTTGACGATGGATCCGTAAACCCTGGCCGATATGATCCCCGCGAGTGTCTCGAATTTCATCTCCCTCCCCGAGATCCTCTTCATATGCGCAAAGCGGGCAGCGCACCTGGCGCCATTTCCGCACATCTCGGCTACGCTTCCGTCTGAGTTGTAGAAATCCCAGGAAAAATCTGCCCTGTCGGAAGATTCGATGACGATTACCCCATCGGCACCGACGGCTTCCCTGCGTCTGCAGACTTTCCTTGAAAACTCGGCCCTGTCCATCCCGTCCAGCAGTCCGGTCCTCCCGTCAATGAGGATAAAGTCATTCCCCGAACCATTCATCTTCGTAAAAGGGATGTTCATGTTACCTCTGGGGCCTTCTGCCTTTCTAAAAATTAAAAAGGATATCAGATGCCGGGCGAGTTTACCAACACTCCCTCTTATCTCCCTTTCAAAAAAGAGGATATCCGCTCACCCCGGACGATATCCTTGAGTGTCTCCCGCTCCCTGATTACCTCGTAAGAAGCCCCATCCACGAGCACCTCTACCGCCTTCGGCCTCGAATTGTAGTTCGAAGCCATGACAAAACCATAGGCCCCAGAAGAGAACACGGCAAGCAGGTCACCCCTTCTTAGAGCCGGCATCTCCCTATCCCTGGCGAGAAAGTCACCGGATTCACAGATGGGGCCCACCACGTCTGCCACGGTCGTTTTCCGATCCCCCCGCGCAAGGGGCACGATCTCGTGGTATGAGCCGTAAAGGGACGGCCTCTGGAGATCGTTCATCGCCGCATCGACGATGAAAAAGTTCTTCTCCCTCGTCTCCTTGGTGTAGAGCACCTCGGTTACGAGTATTCCGGCATTCCCGGTAAGGACCCTTCCCGGTTCGAGTATGAGGGTAACGCCGAGATCGCCTATGGCAGAAAGGATTGCCCCTGCATACTCGGCAGGATCCGGCGGTCGTTCATCCCGGTAGGTAATCCCCAGGCCGCCTCCGATGTCGATGTACCGGATGTCAATCCCGGCCTTTCCCAGCTTCTTTGCAAACCCCGCTATGATCTCCACGGTGGCAACAAAGGGCGTGACATCGGTCAGCTGCGAGCCGATGTGGCAATCGATACCGATGATCTCGATGTTTTTGAGCTTTTTGGCCCTCTTGTAAAGCTTGAGCGATTCGTCTATGTCTATTCCGAATTTGCTCTGACGCAAGCCTGTGGCTATGTAGGGATGGGTCTTCGGGTCCACATCCGGATTGACCCTGAGCGCAACGGGTGCCTTCACCTTCATCCTTGCGGCTATTGCGTTGATATTTTTCAGTTCATCCCACGATTCCACGTTGAACATGAGAATTTTCTTCTCGAGGGAGAGCACTATCTCCCAGTCTTTCTTGCCAACACCGGAATAGACGATCTTCGACGGCTTGACTCCTGCTTTCAGGCTCCGGTAAAGCTCACCGCCCGAGACGATGTCCACACCACCCCCCATATCGGCAAAAACCTTTATGATCGATATGTTGGAGTTGGCCTTGACCGAGTAGCAGACAAAGTGAGGAACGTCATCGAAAGCTCTGTCAAAAACGTCAAAATGCCTTCTCAGTGTCGCAAGGCTGTAAATATACGCGGGAGTCCCCACGTCGCGGACGATCTTAGAAACGGGGATATCCTCGCAATACAGCCTGTTTCTCTTGTACTCGAAAAAATCCATCAATACCCTCCGATATGGATAGTGTCCCGCACCGTGCTGTCCGGCCAGAGGGGCCTTGGCTCTCCCTTCCTTCCGCACCCTGTGGCGTAGATTCCGAGAAGGAGGATGATCGAAAGGTATATTATAACCCTCTTGTTCATCTCTTTTTCCTCAAAGCTTTCCTGAGCTGCCGCGAAACGCGCCCTGGCGCCGTTCCCCCCGGCACGTTCTTGCTTGCCACTGATTGCCTCGGCGAGAGGTGCAAAAATACATCACTTCCGATTTCCTCGGAAAACCTCCTCAACTCCTCGAGCGATACCTCTTCCAGAGCCTTTCCCTCCTTCAGGCAGTAAGCGACAATTTTCCCCGTCAAACCGTGTGCCTTTCTGAAGGGGACCCCCTTTCCCGTGAGGTAGTCTGCAAGGTCCGTTGCCGTCGGGTATCCGTCCACGAGGGCACCTGAGAGTTTCTCCTCCTTCGGTTTCATACCGGCAACCATCAATGCAACCGCCCTGAGCGAGGCGGAAACGGTGTCTATGGTATCGAACAGGGGGGGCTTGTCCTCCTGGAGGTCACGGTTGTAAGATAGCGGCAGGCCCTTCATGACCGTCAAAAGGGAAACGAGGCTGCCGTAGACCCTTCCCGTCTTGCCCCGCACGAGTTCAGCCATGTCGGGATTTTTCTTTTGAGGCATTATGGATGACCCCGTGCAGAGATCATCGGGCAGCTCAATGAAGCCGAACTCGCTGCTCGACCAGATCACAATCTCCTCACAGAGGCGGGAGAGGTGCATCATGAGGACCGAACAGGTAAAGAGAAACTCGAGCACAAAGTCTCTGTCCGATACGGCGTCGACGCTGTTTTCGGTTATCTTGCGAAAGCCGAGCTCCCTTCTCACGTAGTCCCTGTCGATGTTGAAGCTCGTGCCGGTGCAGGCGGCAGAGCCAAGGGGCAGCGTGAGGATTCTCTCCTTGGCCTGGAAGAACCGCTCCCTGTCCCGGGCAAGCATCTCGTAATACGCGAGGAGGTGGTGTGCAAAGAGGACGGGCTGGGCCCTCTGAAGATGAGTATATGCGGGCATTATGACGGAGCGGTATCTGTACCCCGTCTCCGCCAGCTTCAATTGAAGCCCCTCGACGAGATTCACGATTTCATCGGTAACCCTTGCAAGAAAAAGCCTCAGGTCAGTCGCGACCTGGTCGTTTCTCGACCGGGCGGTATGAAGCTTTCCCGCCACCTCTCCAATTTTGTCGTGGAGCGCCCTTTCCACATACATATGAATATCCTCGGAGGACGGGTCGACCTCTATTTTCCCTTCTGAGAACTCCTTCAGTATTTCACGAAGGCCCCTCTCTATCGCCCTTGCCTCCTTTGCAGCGATGATACCCTGCCGTCCGAGCATTTTCACATGAGCAATGCTTCCTTCGATATCCTCCCGATACATCCTGACATCGCTCTGGATCGAGGCGGTAAACTCCTCGAGAAACCTGCTCGTTTTTCCCGAAAATCTTCCATCCCAGAATTTCCGTGACATGAGGACCTCTTTCCTACGATTTTCTGATCTTGAGCCTGAGCGAGTTTATCTTGATAAACCCTTCCGCATCCTTCTGGTCGTATACCTCCTCCTCCTCGAATGTGGCATAATCCGCTCTGTAGAGGGAGTTTGGAGATCTCCTGCCGCAGACGATGACGTTCCCCTTGTACAGTTTCAGCCTCACCGATCCGGTGACATCCCCCTGTGTTTGATCTACGAGTGTCCTCATGACGTCCATTTCGGGGGAGAACCAGTAGCCGTTGTAGATGAGCTCTGAAAATCTCGTGACGAGGGAATCCCTGAGGTGCATCACCTCCCTGTCCAGGGTGATCGACTCGAGGTGTTTGTGCCCGTGAAACAGTATGGTTCCGCCCGGTGTTTCGTACACCCCCCTCGACTTCATTCCCACGTACCGGTTCTCGACGACATCGGCCCTTCCGATTCCATGCTTCCCGCCGAGCTCGTTCAGATATGCCAGGATCTCGTGGGGCTTTCTTCTTTCCCCATCAACGCCCACGGGTACCCCCGCATCAAATTCTATCGAAACCTCCTGGGGGGCATCGGGGGCTTTCTGGGGTGAAACAGTCATGATGTACATATCCTCCGGCGGCTCTTTCTCCGGGTCTTCAAGAATTCCCCCCTCAAAGCTCACATGCATAAGATTCCTGTCGGAGGAATAGGGTTTTTCCTGCGTAACCGGGATGGGGATGGAATAGCTTTCGGCATAGCGGATGAGGTCGGTCCGTGACCTCAAGTTCCACTCCCTCCAGGGAGCGATGACCCGTATCCTGGGCTCGAGGGCGTAATAGGCCAGCTCGAACCTCACCTGGTCGTTCCCCTTCCCCGTAGCCCCGTGGGATACAGCATCGGCACCCTCCTTTCTCGCGATCTCTATCTGTTTTTTTGCGATGAGGGGCCTGGCAAGGGATGTGCCCAGAAGATAGTAGGATTCGTAGACGGCGTTCGCTTTCAGGGCGGGAAAGACATAATCCCTCACGAACTCCTCCCGCACGTCCTCCACGTACACCTTCGATGCGCCCGTTTTCAGCGCTTTCTCCTCCACTCCATCGAGTTCCTCGCCCTGACCGAGGTCTGCCACGAATGCGATGACCTCGCATCGATAGGTTTCCAGAAGCCATCGCAAGATCACCGATGTGTCAAGGCCTCCAGAATATGCAAGCACAACCTTCCTGACCTGATCCATGGACACCTCCCGATACCTTTGTGAGCAGGCGAGAAAACAGCCCTCATTCCCCGATTATGCGCTCCCCGATCACCTTCCCGGTGAAGCCGGGACAACCGGGTTGGACCGGCTTACGCCAATACCCTCTCCAGCAGCGCTTTCTGAATATGGAGGCGGTTTTCCGCCTGGTCAAAGACCACGGACTTCTCCCCCTCCATCACCTCGTCGGTTATTTCCTTTCCCCGGTAAGCGGGGAGGCAGTGCATCACAATCGCCGCCGGATCGGCTGCATCCACGACCGCGCTGTTTAGCTGGAAGCGCGAAAAATCATCCTCTCTTTTGGCGACCTCATCTTCCTGGCCCATGCTGATCCACACGTCCGTGTAGAGGATATCGGCATTCTCAACGCCTCTGATCGGATCCCGCTCGATAGAAACCGATTCGTTTTGCCCAGCAAAATCGAGAACGGAGTGATGGGGCTCATACCCTTTTGGACAGGCAACGACCAGCCTGAATCCGATTAACGCCGCCGCTTCAACCCACGAGTTGGCCACATTGTTGCCATCGCCGAGATAGCAGACCTTCATGTGGAAGAGGTCCTTGCCGCGCTCGTGCGCCGTCATGAGGTCTCCGAGTATCTGACAGGGATGATGTAAATCTGACAGCCCGTTGATGACGGGGACGGATGAATGGTACGCCAGCTCCTCCACCTCATCCTGTGAAAATGTCCTTATCAAGATGCCGTCCACATATCTCGACAGCACCCTGGCAGTGTCCTTTATCAATTCGCCCCTTCCAATCTGCGTGTCCTGAGGGCTGAGAAACAGGGCGTTTCCGCCAAGCTGGGTCATCCCCACCTCAAAAGACACCCGTGTCCTCGTTGACGATTTCTGGAATATCATGGCCAGGGTCTTTCCCACGAGAGGACGGTACTGTTCCCCCCCTCCCTGCATTTTCTTCAGCTCCACCGCTCTCGTGACGAGGGAGACGATATCATCCCGATTCAAATCGGAGATTTTCAGGATATCCTTCTTCATCTCTGCTCTCCCGACAATACCTTCTGCAATATCGAGACGGCTTCGTCGATATGACCTTCATCAACGATCAGGGGAGGGAGGAACCGCAGCACCCTCTCCTCTGTGCAGTTGATGATGAGCCCCATATCCAGGCATCGGGAGACGAACTCCTTCCCCGCCACGGAGAGAACCAGCGCCTGCATCAGCCCCAAACCCCTTACCTCGCTTATAACGGGAATCCGCGCGGAAAGATCATGGAGACCTTTTTGAAGATACTCGCCCATTGCCGATACCCTTTTTAGAAACGAAGGGTCGGTCACCCTCTTTATCACCTCGACGGCAGCGGCACATGAAACGGGGTTTCCCCCGAAGGTCGAGCCATGGGTCCCCGGCGCCAAAGAAGCGGCAACATCATCCCTGACAATCATTGCACCCAGGGGAAGCCCGTTCGCAATGCCCTTTGCCAGGGTTATGATGTGGGGCACGACCCCGTAATGCTCGAAAGAATAGAACCTGCCCGTTCTGCCTATCCCCGTCTGAATCTCATCGCAGATTACGAGCACGTCTCTCTCGCCTGCCTTCTCACAGACAAAACGCAGATAGTCGGCATCAAAGGGCCTGACTCCGCCCTCACCCTGAATCGGCTCAAAGATAATCGCGCAAACACCCTCCTCCAGCGCCCTTTTAAATGCCTGCCTGTCACCCACTTCTACATGGAGGAAGCCTGGCAGCATGGGCTCAAACCCGGCATGATACTTTTTCTGGGCCGTGGCGGAAAGGGCGCCGTAGGTTCTTCCATGAAACGATCCATCGAAGGATATGATCTTGAACT
>WVXK01000016.1:0-18074 GCA_011773515.1 Deltaproteobacteria bacterium | reverse complement strand
ACGGCCTCCGTCCCGCTGTTGCAGAAAAACACTTTCCCCTTCCACGGAAAGGTACCCGACAGGACTCTGAGAAGCTCTGCCTGTGAGGGTGTATAAAAGAGGTTTGAAACGTGGAACAGCTTCTTCGCCTGCTCCCCTGCGGCCCGGACCAATGCAGGGTCCGCATGCCCGAGAATGGTCACCGTTATGCCCGAGAGAAAGTCGAGATACCGCTTTCCCTCATCATCGAACAAATATACCCCCTCCCCCTTCACGAACACCTTCTTGAAGCGATTGTAGTTCGGGGTATGGAAGGTATCGGTTATTTCGATATCTTGGCCCATAGATTACTCTTCAGCCGCCTCAAGCAACGGGGACCACCTCTGTTCCAATTCCCCTGGATGTGAATATTTCAAGGAGCACGCTGTGTTTTATCCTCCCGTCGATAATGTGGACCTTGCCCACTCCTCCGTTCAGGGCGTCGATTGCACATTCAACCTTGGGGATCATCCCGCCGGAGACGCCGCCTTCTTTTATGAGCCTACCAGCGCTGGCCACATCAAGGGATGAAATAAGCCCCTCCCCCGACTGCACGCCCTCCACATCCGTTAAGAGGATGAGCTTTTCCGCCTTCAGGGACTTCGCTATCGATGCCGCGACGAAGTCCGCGTTTATGTTGAGCGTCTCCCCCTTTTCACCAACACCTACCGGAGCAATCACCGGTATGAAACCCTTCTCCATGAGAACCGACAGAATCCGGGGGTTGACCCTTTCGACTATCCCCACCTTTCCTATGTCAACCATTTCGGGAGTGACGAGATCTCCTTTTTCCGGCTCAATCACATACTTTCTTGCCTGGAGCAGATTTCCGTCCTTGCCCGATAGCCCTGCCGCGATACCCCCGGAACTGTTTATGAGGGCCACGATCTCCTTGTTCACCTTCCCCACGAGCACCATTTCGACGACATCCATCGTCTCGTCATCGGTTACCCGCATCCCCCTGACAAATATGGTGTCCTTTCCCATCTTCTTCAGGGTCGAGGCTATCTGCGGTCCTCCCCCGTGGACGATCACGGGAAGCAAGCCAATGTACCTGAGGAGGACCACGTCATCGGAAAACGAGCTTTTCAATTCCTCCTCTGCCATCGCGGCACCACCATACTTGATTACGATGGTCTTTCCCCAGAACTCCCTGATGTAAGGCAGCGCCTCGATCAGTATTTCCGCCCTCTTCATTTCCTTTTCCATAGTCTCTACCGCCGGATCAGAGTATATACTTGCTCAGGTCCGTGTCTTTCACGAGGCCTTTGAGCTTTTCCTCTACGTAGGCTCCATTGATCACGATCTTTGTCCCCGAAATCTCGGGGGCTTCGAATGAGATCTCCTCGAGCAGTTTTTCCATAACCGTGTGGAGACGCCGTGCACCGATATTTTCCGTCTTTTCATTTACTTCATAGGCCATTTTTGCAACCATCTCGATCGCATCATCGGTAAACTGCAGCTCGACGGATTCCGTTTTCAGCAGCTCGCAGTATTGCTTCACCAGGGCATTCTCGGGTTCCTTGAGGATCTTGATGAAATCATCCACGCTGAGCGAGTCGAGCTCGACCCGTATCGGGAATCTTCCCTGCATCTCGGGAATGAGGTCGGAAGGTTTGTTCACGTGGAAAGCCCCTGCGGCAATGAAGAGGATGTGGTCTGTTTTGATCATCCCGTATTTCGTATTCACATGAGACCCCTCGACTATAGGGAGCAGGTCTCGTTGCACTCCCTCCCGTGAAACGTCCGGCCCCACCCCGGAGCTCTTCCCGGCCACCTTGTCCATTTCATCGATGAAGACGATTCCTGACTGCTCGACCTTTTCCACGGCCATTTTCTTCACCTTTTCCATGTCGATCATGCGCTGGGCCTCTTCCGCCGTCAGTATCTCAAGCGCCTCCTTGACCTTCACCTTCTTTCTCTTGCTCCGCTTCGGGAAAAGGTTGCCCAGCATCTCGCGTATCCCCTCATCCATCTCCTGTCCCGCTCCAACGCCGACGATGTCGATAACGGGCACCTGCGACTCTTTGACTTCTACTTCGACCAGCCTGTCGTCCAGTTTGCCGTCGTGAAGAAGGCTTCTTAGCTTTTCCTTGGTATCATTTTCCTCCCCCGCCTCATAAGCTTCATCCCTGCCGTGAACCCGGGGTCTCTTGCCCGGGAGCAGGAGATCGAGGATCCTTTCTTCCGCCATCTCCCTCGCCCTCACCTTGACCCTCTCGAACTCGTCCTTCTTTATCATGTTGACGGCAGTGTCGGCGATATCCCTTATTATGGATTCAACGTCCCTTCCCACGTACCCCACCTCGGTGAACTTAGAGGCCTCCACCTTGATGAAGGGGGCATCAGCGAGCTTGGAGAGTCTCCTTGCGATTTCCGTCTTCCCGACCCCCGTCGGGCCGATCATGATAATGTTCTTCGGAAAGATCTCGTCTCTCAAGCCGGATGAGACCTGTTGACGCCGCCACCTGTTCCTCAATGCTATCGCAACGGACTTTTTCGCCTCTTTCTGGCCGACGATGAATTTGTCAAGTATCTCCACGATCTGCCGGGGCGTCAGATATCTATCGGGTATATTCTTTGTCACTCCGTTATCTCCTCCACGATGATCTCTTCGTTGGTGTACACGCAAATCGCAGACGCTATCTTCAGTGATTCCAGGGCGATATCCCTGGCGCCCTGCCGGGAATGCTTAAGCAGGGCCCTTGCCGCCGCGAGTGCATATGCCCCGCCGGACCCTATTGCCAGGAGCCCGTCATCGGGTTCGATGACATCCCCTGAGCCAGATATCAAAAACAGTGACCCGCCATCAGCAGCGATCATCAGTGCCTCCAGGGGCCTGAGCACCTTGTCCGTCCTCCAGTCTTTTGCAAGCTCAACAGCCGCTCTCATCAGGTTTCCCCTGCACTCCTGAAGTTTCTTCTCGAGACGGTCAAAGAGCGTCATGGCGTCGGCGGTAGATCCTGCAAACCCCACGATAACCCTGTCGTCGTACATTTTTCGAACCTTCCTGGCACCTTTCTTTATCACCGTGTCGCCGATCGATACCTGACCGTCTGCCGCCACGGCGGTAACCCCGTCCTTTCTCACAGCGACAACCGTCGTTCCCCGAAACTCACCGACTCTCCCCATCTTGCCTCCTTGCACGAGGAAATGCCTCATCGTACACCTTCGCCAGCCGCACGATATCTACCTGGGTGTACCTTTGAGTCGTGGAAAGGCTGGCGTGGCCGAGCATCTCCTGTATCAACCTCAGGTCCACCCCCTCCCCCAGCAGGTGGGTCGCAAAGGTGTGCCGAAGGACATGGGGGCTGACGTTTTTCGAAATTTTTGCGATCTTCGCCCTCTTTTTCAACATCCTGTCCACGCTCCTCACCGTCAGCCGTTGTCCCAACCTGTTGACAAAGAGCGGCAAATCCTGGTTGGCGGTATCACCGAACTTTTGTGATCGCGCCGTGAAATACACGCCGAGGGCCGACGAAGCCGCCCTTCCCACCGGCACCAGCCTCTCTTTGTTTCCCTTCCCCCTCACCCGCATAATACCCGTCTCGTGATTGTAGTCACGGACGTTCAAACCGGCCAGCTCACCGACCCTGAGCCCCGACGAGTAGAGGAGTTCGATGATCGCCGTGTCCCTCCCGGCAACAAAATCATTCGGGGGAACTGCGTTTATGAGGAGCTCTACCTCGTCTATGGTCAAAAAAGGCGGCACCCGTCTCTTAACCTTTGGGCTCCGGATCAAAGAGAGCGGATTTTGCTCCAACTGTCCCCTCTTTACCTGATACCTGAAAAAGGACTTCAGCGAAGATAGCCTTCTCGCTACCGTCGCCTCAGCATTTCTCCTGTACTGCGACCCCACGTAACTCCTGACTATTTCCTCCAATTTATCGCCGCTTGGCCCCGTTGCCAGCGAAGGGGGCGTTCCGGGAAAATGTTTCCCCATGTAATCGAAAAAGAGCTCTATATCCCTCCGGTAACTTTTCACCGTAGCCGGGGAAGCCATTTTCACTTCTCTCAGGTACGCGACAAATTCCTCGAGCAGGGGGTTCACGAAATCCCTCCTTTCCCTTCAGGGAAAATATCTACATAACACATAGAGGGTCGAATTTAAAGTATAAATCCTTAATCTCCCTTGCTTTTTGGAGAGCCTGATCTGCCTGGACAGCTCTTCTGTCACGCTTTTTATGGGGGAATTCTGGAACGGGGATCAGCCCGAAATTTGCGTTTATCGGCTGGAAGTCCTTCCGGTCTCTCCTGCTGATATAGTCGACGAGCCCTCCGATCATCGTGCCGGGGGAAAACACGAGGGGTTCGTCACCCATGGCTTTCCTGGCCCCGTTCAATCCGGCGACCAGACCGGTCCCTATCGATTCGACGTATCCCTCCACGCCGCACAGCTGGCCGGCAAAGATGATCTGATGATGTGACTCGAGCTCGAGGGTGGGAAGAAGGAAGGAAGGAGAGTTTATATACGTGTTCCTGTGCATGCTCCCGAATCTCAGGAGGTTTAACCTCTCAAATCCGGGTATCAGAGAGAAGACTTTTTTCTGCTCCCTGAATTTGAGCCTGGTCTGAAAGCCCACCAGGTTGTACATGGAGCCCTCATCGTTCTCCCTTCTGAGCTGGACAACGCAAAAAGGTCTTTTCCCCGTGTTCGGGTCCCTGAGACCAACGGGCTTCATGGGACCGTAAAGAAGGGTCTCCTTCCCCCTTTTCGCAATGACCTCTATCGGCATGCACGACTCGAAGTAGGCCTCATCCTCGAACTCGTGTGCCGACACACTGTCTGCCTCAACCAGCTCACGGTAAAATACGCCGAACTGCTCTTCCGTCATGGGGAAATTGAGATAGTCGTCTCCTTCGCCGTACCGCGTCGCAAAAAAACCCTTCTCCCTGTCGAGACTGTCTGCTTCGACTATTGGCGATATGGCGTCGTAGAAATAGAGGTTGTCCTCTCCAAGGAGATCCCTGATCGAGTTGCTCATCTTCTCCGAAGTAAGCGGGCCCGTGGCGACTATCGTAATTCCTCCGAGGTCGGGGTGGGACACCTCCTCATTGATGACCTCGATGTTTCTTCTCCTGTAGATGAATTCGGTAACCGCCGTCTGAAATGCCCACCGGTCAACTGCAAGGGCCTTCCCCGCCCTCACCCTGAACTTCCCGGCGATCTTGAGGAGGTTCGAGCCGAAGATTCCAAGCTCCCCCTTCAAGAGGCCCTTCCCATCATGCATGGAGAGAGAGCCGAGAGAGTTGCTGCAGACAAGTTCCGCAAAGTGGTCGCTCTTGTGTGCCGGCGTTTTTACTGCCGGCCGCATCTCAAAGAGTTTCACCCTGACACCCGCGGAAGAGAGGACGAGGGAAGCCTCAGAGCCTGCAAGCCCCGCCCCTATTACGTTTACTTCCATCATTCTCCGCCGATCTTTTCGGGAAGATAAACGGTGATTCTTGCCCCATCCCTCTTGTTCCGGTCCACCTTGATAAAGCCGTTGTGAGATTGCACGATGCGAGAGGTCACTGCGAGGCCCAGCCCCGTGCCCCCTTCTTTGGTGGTGAAAAAGGGGACGAATACCTTGTCGACACAATCGGGGTCGATCCCCGGGCCGCTGTCCTCGACGGTCACGCATCCGTACCTTTTTTCCTGGACGGACTTTGCATCAACGAAAACCATTACCTTGCCCTCCTGCCCCACTGCCTGCACCGCATTCAACAGGAGGTTCCAGACAACCTGCTTCAGCTTTTCCGGGTCCCCCTGAACGAAAGGCTTTTCATCAACCTCGAGTGAAAAAGACACCTTCTCACCGGAAGCGCCGGAAACCGTGAGCGCCCTGACCACTTCCTCGCAGAGACAAAAAAGATCCACCTTCTCTATGTTCTTTATATCGGGTTTTGCAAAGGTCAAAAAGTCCTTTATCAGATTGTTCAAGCGGTTGCTCTCCTTCTCTATGATTTCCAGCAAAACCCTGTTTTCAATGTCGACGTTCTCCCCCTCGTTCAAGATCTGGGCCGATCCTGCTATGGAAGCGAGGGGATTTCTGATCTCATGGGCCAACCCCGAAGCAAGTTCGCCCAGCATGGCGAGTCTGTCGGCAAGCTTTACCCGCTCTTCCATATCCTTGATCATCGTCAAATCCTGGAAGATGAGTATTTTCCCCACTTCGCTTCCCTCGTGGTCCCTCAATGAGGAGAAGGAGAAACCGAGAAACATCTGGTATCCGTCTTTCCTTTTGAACTCGAGCTCATCCCTCTCTCTCCTGTCGGGACTCCTTTCGGGGGGCATATCGAGCCCCGGCAAGATCTCCACGAGCTGTTTTCCCAGCGCCTCGCTCTGTCCGATACCGAGGATCGTAAGCGCCATCCTGTTTATGAATGTCGTCTTTCCCTGTTCATCGGTCGTTATGATCCCGCTGGCGATATTTTCTATTATATTCCGGTTGAAATCTTCGAGCACCTTGATATCGGTCTCTCTTTTTTCAACCTGTATCCTTGATCTTTTGAGTTCATTCCCCAGGAAACCGGAGAGGATTCCGCTGAGAATAAAGCCGAAATCGTTGGCCATGATATGGGTAAGTAGCTCCTGAAAGGGGATCGAGATCGCCGCTTCCCTGAAGGGAAGCTCGATGGTCCCGTAAAACTGGAAAAAGATGAGAAACGTGTAAAAGAGAGACGAAACGAGGCCAGCCGCAAACCCTCCCGCCATATACATCTCGAGGCTTCCGAGGATGATCACGATTATGTAGAGAAAACTGAAAAAACTCTCGTAGAGCCCGGTTAAGTAAACCAGCAGGGTAACGAAGCTCGCATCGGCGAGGATCTGGACGTAGCCTCCCGCTATGGATGCCTTTTTCCCCTTGATGAAGAGCCTGGAGAGGATAACGGTGAGATAGCCGGCAACTCCGTAGTACAGATACTTCAGGATGGAGATGAGGTCAGAATATCTGCTGCCGAAAGATATTAATACCGTCGATACGAGCAGGGCGAATACGATAACAAGCCTGATGAGCAGGAGAATTTTTCTGTGCTGCAGCCCCTCGAAAGAAAACGTCGCTGCAACCACGGGCTCTACTTTTTGCAAATGCCTTAGCCTCCCACAACTCCGGCAAGTTTGAATATGGGCAGGTACATAGCAATGACGAGGCCGCCTATCATAACCCCGAGAAAGATCATGAGCAACGGCTCGAGGAGCGATGTCAGTGCTGCAACGGCAGCGTCCACCTCATCCTCGTAGAAGTCGGCAATCTTCGACAGCATCTGGTCGAGAGCGCCCGTCGCCTCTCCCACGGATATCATCTGCGTAACCATGGGCGGGAACACCTTTCCCTGCTCCATGGGCTCGGCAATCGTATTCCCCTCGGATATGCTTTCACGGGCAGTGAAAATAGCTCCCTCGACCACTTTGTTCCCCGCAGACTTGCCCACTATGTCAAGGCTCTCCAGTATGGGGACTCCCGACGATACCATCGTGCTGAGGGTTCTGGAAAAGCGGGCAATGGCAATCTTCAGAATCAAATCCCCGAAAATCGGTGATTTGAGCATCACTTTATCGAGAAACAGCCTGCCCTTGGGATTTTTGTAGGTCATCCGTATGAAAATCACGAACATGATAAAGGCAAGGATGAAGAGGTAAAAGTACTTGCGCGTGAACAGAGACAGGTCGATCACGAACTGTGTTAACGAGGGAAGGGCCTGGCCAAAATCCTGAAACATCTTTGAAAAAATCGGAATCACGTAGATAAGGAGAATCGCCGTGACGATCACGGCCACGGAAACGATGGTGGACGGATATATCATTGCTCCCTTTATCTGCTTCTTCAGCTTTATCGCCTTTTCCTTGTAGGCCGCAAGGCGTGAAAATATGGTATCGAGGATACCGCCCACCTCGCCCGCTTCAACGAGGTTGACGAACAGCTCATCGAACACCTTCGGATGCTTCCGGAGGGCATCGGCAAAGGTCGACCCGCTCTCCACGTCTTCCTTCACCTTCTCGATGACTGCCTTGAAAGCCTTGCTCGTCTGCTGAGAACCGAGAATATCGAGACACTGGACCAGGGGAAGTCCCGCGTCGATCATGGTTGCAAACTGCCTCGTGAAAACGGCAATATCCTTTTCGGGAATTTTCTTCTTTATTCCCGGTATCTTGAGCTCGAGAGAGAGGCCCTTCGGCTTGATCTTCGTGGGATAGACCTGTTGCCTTCTGAGCTGGGCCATCACCACCGCTTCGTTCGGTGCCTCCAGTTCACCCTGTACGAGTGAACCCGTCTTTGATTTGCCTTCCCATACGTACCTGGGCATACGTACCCCCAATAAAAATTTTATCTCTGGGCTGCCTGCTGCCCCTGGAGCATCTGTTTGAACTCATCGGGCTCGGGCGAGCGGCCGATAGCTTCTTCAAGGGTGATGTCCCTTTTCCCATAGAGGCCAAGAAGCGACTGGTTCATCGTCTGCATGCCGAACTTCGCCTGCCCGATCTGCATCTGCCCGTAAAGCTGATGGATTTTCTCCTCCCGTATCAGGTTCCTCACAGCCGGGTTCGGGATGAGCACTTCCATGGCGAGAACCCTCCCGATACCGGAAGCCCGCGGCAAAAGCAACTGGGACAGTATCCCCTGCAGAACGAAGGAGAGCTGTGCCCTAACCTGCGGCTGCTGATAGGGAGGAAAAACATCGAGGATCCTGTTGATCGTCTGGACAGCGGAGTTCGTATGGAGCGTCGCAAAGACGAGGTGCCCCGTCTCGGCCACGGTCAGCGCCGCCTCGATTGTTTCCAGGTCCCTCATCTCGCCTATCAGGACCACGTCGGGATCCTGCCTGAGAATGTATTTCAGAGCTTTTTTGAAACTTTCGGTATCGCTGCCCACCTCCCTCTGGTTTACCACGCACTTTTTGTGCGGGTGCAGGTATTCAATGGGGTCTTCGATCGTGACCACGTGCTCCTGCCTCTCCTCATTGATCTTGTCTATCATCGCGGCAAGGGTGGTCGACTTCCCCGATCCCGTGGGGCCCGTCACCAGGACCAGCCCCCTCGGCTTTTTACATAAATCCAAAACCACCGTCGGCAGCCCGAGCTCTTCGAAAGAGGGCACCCTGTAGGGGATCGTCCTGAAGGCCCCGGCGACAGCCCCTCTCTGCATGAAAATATTCGCCCGGAAACGGGACAACCCCTTCAAGCCAAAGGAGAGGTCGAGCTCCCGCTCCTCTTCAAACCTCTGCTTCTGCGCATCGGTTAAAACGCTGTAGCACAGTTTCTTTGTCTCCTGGGGAGTAACCGGTTCGAAGGGAAGGGGTGTCAACCTGCCGTCCACCCTGATGGTGGGGGGTATGCCCGTCGTTATGTGGAGATCGGAAGCTCCTTTTTCCAGCATCATTCCCAAATAATCATGCAATGTCCCCATTATTCGTCTCCCGTTTTAGTCTTTTGCCGAAACTCTCAAAACTTCTTCCAGCGTGGTCACCCCGTCCCTTACCTTGCCCAGCCCAGCCTGGCGGAGAGTCTTCATGCCAAAGCGCAGCGCCTCTTTTTTCAGCTCAATGGCTGAACCCCCACGGAGTATCATCTCCTTTATCTCATCGCGGACCGTCATAACCTCGTAAAGGGCGACCCTCCCTTTGTATCCGATGTTGGAGCACTGTTCACAGCCCTTTCCCTTGTAGAGCTTGAACCCGTCGAGCATCTCTTTCTTGGCCCCCGCATCGAGGAGAACCTTTGGGTTCATTTTGACCTCTTCCTTGCAGTTCTCACAGATCCTCCTCGCAAGCCTCTGGGCAAGGATGAGATTCAGTGACGATGAGACGAGAAAGGGTTCTATGCCCATGTTGAGCAACCTGCTTACCGTGCTCGGGGCATCATTGGTGTGAAGTGTCGAAAGGACCAGGTGTCCCGTCAGAGCCGCCTTTATGGCGATCTCCGCCGTTTCATAATCCCGTACCTCCCCAACCAGGATGATGTCGGGGTCCTGCCTGAGGAACGACCTCAGGGAAGCAGCGAAAGTAAGCCCTATTTCCTCTTTCATCTGCACCTGGTTTATTCCCGCGAAGCTGTATTCCACGGGGTCCTCGGCGGTCGAAATATTATCCGTAGTTTTGTTCAGCTCCGCTATCGCGGAATAAAGGGTCGTGGTCTTTCCCGACCCGGTGGGACCCGTAACGAGAACCATGCCGTAGGGCCTGTATATCGCTTCCTTGAATTCCTCGAGCTGCTTCTTCTCAAATCCAAGATTCGTCATCTCCACTTCCAGGCTCGATTTATCGAGGAGCCGGAGAACTATCTTCTCGCCGTGGAGCGTCGGCATGACGGAGACACGGTAATCCATCTCCTTTTTTTTGCCAAGCTTCAGCTTTATTCTCCCGTCCTGTGGCAACCTCCTCTCGGCTATGTCGAGGTTGGAGAGAATCTTGATCCTCGAGACGATTGCATTCTTGAGCCTGAATGGCGGTTTGAGTACCTCATACAGCACTCCGTCAATCCTGTACCGGACCCTGAATTCCCTCTCGTAGGGCTCTATGTGTATATCGCTCGCCCTCTTCTTGACCGCATCGGTGAGCACGAAATTCACCAGTTTGACAACGGGGGCATCCTCCACCGTCTTCTGGATCTCCTGGACATCGATCTCTTCCTCTTCCTGGATGAGTTCGAACTCATCATCGAGATCTATGATGATTTCATCCAGTTCCGAGGATTGTTCGATGTGAGTATTCACCAGTTCCTGCAGCGAGTTCTCGGAGGCAAGCACCAGTTCGACGGCGTAGCCTGTCTTGAATGCAATTGCATCAACGATCGCCATGTTCGTCGGGTCGGCAACTGCGACGATCAACTTCGACCCGACCCGGTTTATCGGGAATGCCAGGTTCTTTTGCATGAGATCTTCCGGAAGGAGCCTTACCAGGTCAGAATTCACATCGTACTGGGACAGGTCCACTACGGGTATGTTGAACTGCTGGCCCAAAAACGCGAGAAACTCCTCCTCTGATATGTAGCCGAGCTTTACCAGAACGGTTCCTAAACGCTCTTTGCTCTTTTTCTGCTCTTCGAGAGCCGATTTCAACTGTTCCTGAGTGATCAGGTCTACCTTCCGGAGCATTTCACCGATCTTAAGGCTGAGAACGGACATGGTTCATGAACCCCATTTCTTATTTAAATTGTTATTTAAATTAAGCATAACTTTCATAATATTTATACTAAAAATAAATTAAATTAAACATCATTAATATCTCAACACCTCACGCAATCTCAAGGCAATTGGTCGCAATCTTTTTCACCATTGTGTAATCGGGCAATATTTTGGTCCAGTGCCGGAAAGCGAAAGCTGCCTGTGCTGCCAGCATCGGTAATGCGTCTATGCAAGTAAACCCCCTTTTCATTCCTTCATTTACAAGATAGGTGTTGCCCTTTTTATAGACTATATCGACAAGCGTCGTTTTCTTCTTTAACCGCTCAAATGGAAATTCTTTGAAATCTTCACGAAGGCCCAGGGCCGATGCATTCACTATCAGATTTACCCGCGCAAGCGCCTTTTCATACGCGCCCCCCTCAAGCTTGCACACGGTGATGTCCAGCCCCCGGGAAAGCGATGAGAAGTCCTCGAGCAACGCCTCGGCCTTCGTGCGTGTCCTGTTTACCAACACATACTCCTTGAGCCCCTGCGTGATGAGTCCGTAGAGAACACCCCGCGCCGCACCACCTGCCCCGATTATCCCAACCGGCTCCGGTATGGGTCCGCCCAGTTCCCGCTCGAGGGAGTAGACGAAGCCCGAAACGTCGGTGTTGTTCCCCCGCAACGCTCCGTCAGCATCGAGGGTAACGGTGTTAATCGCACCCGTATGGATGGCTTCCTCTCCAAGCTCGTTCATGAAGGCGATGGCCGCAACCTTGTGCGGTATCGTCACATTCCCCCCCCGGTATGTATCCCGGAGAGAGTGAAAAAATTCCGACAGCTCATCCGCTGTCACCCGGAGAGCCTCGTAACGGGCATCGATCCCATAGTGTTTGAAAAGTGCATTATGGATGCACGGACTTATCGAGTGGGAGACCGGATCTCCTATAATGAAATATCTCTCGGGCATAGGGAAAAAACTCAGGGTTCCAGTTCAAGATTCCAGTAGGTGAAATCAACGATGTTCAGGAAGGGTAACCACTCCTTGTATATGGACGACCTTAAGGATACGGAGTATTCGGGGGTCCACGCGGGCTTGGAAGGCTTCTTGCGCAACCTCATGCCTGCCGCCTCCGGCAGGCGCCCCCCTTTTTTCTTGTTGCACTCAACACAGCAACAGGCCACGTTGGTCCACGAAGTATTTCCCCCCATGGAAATGGGTACGACGTGGTCCAGGCTGAGCTCCCCCCGTGAAAAGTGCCTGCCGCAGTACTGGCAGGTGTCCCGGTCCCTCGTAAAAATATTGTGCCGGTTGAACCTCACACCCCTCCGGGGAAACCTGTCGAAGGTCAGTATCACGATAACCCTCGGCACCTTTATGAACCGGTCGACGGTTCCTATCACTTCGTCTGAGATGGACAGGGATAGCTCACTCCAGGACTTGAAATCGAAGAGGTTGTACTGGGAATCGACTACGCGTGCTATACCGCTGTAGAGAAGGCAGAATGCCCTTCGAACGCTGGTTACGTGGACAGGGTAAAAAGCTCTGTTCAGGACGAGAACGGATGAATTAATCATCATAAAACCATTTTTTCAGACAATTATGCCCTATTATATTTTTTTTGTCCAATTTATCAAGCAGAACCGGCAATCACCCGGGTGATGGATGCAAGGAGCTCATCTTCCTCCTCAGGAAAGACCGTTCTGAAGTCTATGAGGAACCTTTCGCCGGAAATCCTGCCGATCACCGGCGGGTCATTCAGCCGGAAGGCGAGACTCATTTCATCGGGGGACAGGCGCTCACTCGATATGGCAAGGCACCATGTCTTGACCTTCACACCGGGAAGGGCCCCGCCGCCGCACTCCGCATCATCCTGGATTACCTCAAACCGGGCATCGCCTCCCCGGGCACGTTTCCGCACTTTTCCTCTCATCCGAACGGCCCTGCTCCGTATCTCCCGATCGTCCCGGAGAAGCATCCTGAGCACCGGGAGCTCCCTTTTCGCTACCTCCTCGTCGAGGTAGCAGGTAAGCAGCGAGTTGAGGGCTGCAATACTCAGCTTGTCCAAACGCAGGGCTCTGGCAAGAGGGTGCTTTTTCATCACGTCGACGAGATCCTTTTTCCCCGCGATGATCCCCGCCTGGGGTCCACCGAAGAGTTTGTCCCCGCTGAAGGATACGATGTCAGCACCGCATTCCAGCGCAAATCTCACTCCCCGCTCGTCAGGAAAACCATGGGGGGAAAGATCGAATATGGAGCCGGATCCCCAGTCGTACACGACGGGGATAGAGTATTTTTTTCCCAGCGCGCACAGCTCCTCGAGAGGAACTTCCTCGACAAACCCCCCCATGAAAAAATTGCTCCTGTGCACCGTGAGAAATAGGGCCGTGTTATCCGTGACCGCCCCTTCAAAATCGGCGATTCTCGTCCTGTTCGTCGTCCCGACCTCAACCAGTCTCGCCCCGCTCTGTTCGAGAATTTCGGGGATCCTGAAGGAGCCCCCGATCTCAACGAGCTGTCCCCGGGAAACCACTGTTTCCCGACCCCGGGATAGCGCAGAGAGAACGAGCAAAAGCGCCGCCGCATTGTTGTTGACCGACAGCGCTGCTTCACAACCGCAGATTTCTTTCAAAAGGCCCTCGACGTGGTCGTTCCTGCTTCCCCTCTTGCCCTCTGACACGTCGAACTCGAGGGCAGAGTAGGAGGATGCGATCTCGCTTATCCTCTCGACGGCAAAGTGAGGAAGGGGGGCCCTGCCGAGGTTGGTGTGGATAATGATACCCGTCCCGTTGATCACCCTTGCAGGTGACGGTGACAAAAGATTGTCGAGAACCCTTCGGAAGGTGGACAGAACCATCTCGAGGGCATCCTCTTTTCCCACCACCTTCTTTTCATGAGCTATTGTTTCCCGGGTAGCGTCAACTGATTTGCGCAGCGCCCTGACTATCAACTCCCTGCCGCGCAGTGCCAGCAACTCTTTCACACATTCCTGCTCCAGGAGGCTGGCTATCGATGGAAGATTCTTGAGATAATCTTTTTTGGCCAAAAACAGTCACTCCCTTGCAATCCCCTCTTGCTCCGACTCTTTGAGCAGAACGCTCATTCCGTACAGCGCATTTTCCTTTACAAGCTCCTCAACGAGACTTGCGTCTTTTTTCCTGAAGGCGTCGATGATATCCCAGTGCTGCTTCACCAACCTTTCGATCTTTCCCGGAACGGACAGGCTCATCCGAAACCGCTGAAACTGTTTCTCGAGACCCTTTGCAATGATAAACAATTTTTCGTTCCCGCAGGCCTCGAGAAACACATGATGAAAGTCATTGTGTACCTGAAATGCCCTCTTGAGATCACCCTTGCTCGCGAGCTTTTCCAGCTGCCTGTTTAGGTTTTCCATCTTCGAGATGTCATTGTCCGTTACCAATTCAACCGCTTTTTTCGCCGCAAACGCCTCGAGTACGCTCTTTAGCTCGTAAAAGTCCTCAACATCCTTGCGGCTGAGTGTCGAGACGACAGCCCCTTTTCTTGGAACAACGTTAATGAACCCCTCCGTCTCGAGCTGCCTGAGCGCCTCCCTGATCGGGGTCCTGCTGATTCCGAACCTCTCTGCAAGCTCAGGCTCGGAAATTTTCGTTCCGGAGCTCAAGATTCCGTTGATGATAGCCTCCCGTATCGTATCGACGATTCTTTCTCTCAACGTCTGGTGATTTTCCAGGTCAAACTTGAGTTTCTTCAACAACTATACCCTCCCTTCACTACCGACTTGCCAACGACTGCCCGGAACTCAAAATTTTATTAAGTATACTGTATACATATTTTTAATCAAGAGTTTTTATTTGCCCTGCTCAAAGGGCGAGCTCGAATTCTCCCCCGACTTCATCGCTTCATTGAACATCGATCCTGCCCATATTCCTGATTTCATCTTCTCAATCTGTGATAGAATCGGCAGACAGACCAGCCTTGTGGAGCGATGACGGTGGACACAAAAGTTCACATGAACATGTCCCGGACCGAAATCGAATCTGAAACACTTCTCGTGTACCTGTCTGAGAGAGGCGTTCGGCCCGAACTCTTTTTCGACGGCAACGAGATAGAGCTCATAAAGGAAAGAGATCTCGAAAGAATAGGGAAAACCCTGGACAAATTAGACATGCTTCCCATGACGGTGCACGCTCCCTTCGAAGATCTGAGCCCGGGCTCTTCCGATGAGGCAATCAGAAACATAACCCTCGGCAAGATACTCAGGGCGGTTGAAATCGCCGGGACGATTCCCGTTTTGGGGGTCGTCGTGCACAGCGGCTACAGCGACTGGCATTTTGATTTCGACGTTGAAAAGTGGCTCGATCATGCAGTTCCGGTATTCTCGCGGCTCTGCGAGAAGGCCCTGTCCATGAAAACACGCATTTTCGTTGAGAACATATTTGAGAAAGACCCTGCAAGCCTGCTCAGCCTGAGGGAAAAAGTGGGCGCGGAAAACCTCGGGTTCTGCTTCGACCCCGGTCACGCAGCTCTCTTTTCCTCCTTACCGCCCGTAATCTGGACCGGAAGGCTCGGGGAGCACATGGGGGAGATACACCTCCACGACAACTGGGGCACCCGGGACGAACACCTGCCGCTGCTCGAGGGAAACATCAACTTCAGGGGCATCCTCTGCTCACTCAAGGAGCAGGGAATACATCCCGTATTCACCCTCGAGCCCCACACCATCGAGCACGCGAAAAGAAGCCTTAAAAATTTCCGCAGGCTTATAGACGAGATATACGGCGCACCCTGCCCAGAGACTTTTTAATGTAGGGGAGATCCTGCTTTCCCACATCACCGTTTTTGATGATGGGAGTTATCACGGGCCTTCTCATTCCATCTTCCACTTCGCTCTTCAAAACTTCCAGGAACGCGCTGGTAACCTTCGGGTCAAACTGGGTTCCGCTGCATTCGACGACCTCCTTCACCGATTCCCTGAGGTTCTTGCCGCGCCGGTAAGGCCTGTCGGCGACCATCGCATCGAAGGCATCGGCAAGCGCTATGATCCGCGCGCCAAGGGGTATCTCTTCGCCCTGTATGCCGTAGGGGTAACCCTCACCGTTGACCCATTCGTGGTGGTAGAGGGCGAAGAGTGCGATGTTTGGGTCGGGAAACTTGACCTTGGAAAGGATCTTGTAGCTTACCTTCGGATGGTTCTTGACCCTCGATTTTTCCAGCCCCGTGAGAGTGCCCTTCTTGGCCAGTATCTTCTCTTCCGTGGCTATCTTCCCGATATCGTGAAGTATGCTCGCCATGTAAATGGCATTCACCGAGTCCTCCTCCAGGCGCATCGTCTTTGCAATCTCACGGGAGATCTTGGCAACTCTTTCGGAATGGCCCCTCGTATAGGGGTCCTTGGCATCAATGGCAGCGGCAAGAGCCCGTATGGTCTGGAAATACACGGAGCGCAGAGATGATATGAGCTTCACGTTCTCCTTCACCTTTGCCGAAAGACTCATGTTGAGGCCGGCCACATCAACGATCACCCGCCTGGAATGGATCTCTGCAGCGAGATAGTGGGTCATGACGTTCAGCAGCTCGAGATCCCTCCGTGCAGGATGCTCTCCGTTGATCTTCATGCCCAGCATGATGAAACCGAAAAATCTCCTGCCGCCCTTGATGGGGGAAACGAAGACCACATCCTCGGCCTTCGGGGTGAGGCTCGTAAAGTACTCCCTTACATCTGCCTTGATTCTCGGGTTCAGGAGGGAAAAGGACGTATCCCTCCCGGTGAAATAGCTCTGCAGGTGACCGCGAAGGGCGAGTTTCTTCTCATCTACGGTGAAACCCCTCGCCACAACATACTCGACATCCCATTCATTGTACGTTACGATTGCCCCGCGCGATACCGTCAGGGCCCCGAGAACCGACCGGAGGGCAAATTTCAAACTGCTTACAAATTCGCCCTCTCTTGGTATCCCTCTCGTTAAATCCCTGACAGCCTGTATTCTGTACTGTTCCCTTTTTGCCCGTCTTCTCTCTGGTGCCATCCTATGTTACCGCGCTGATTGCCGCAAGCGCATCTTCCTCGGTTTTGAAAATCTTTACCAGGTCAGACACCCCCGTAATGTCGAAAAGCTCCCTGTTGATGCGCGAGAGGTTCGTGAAGGCGAGAATTCCCCCTTTCTCGGCGATTGCCTCAACGATACCGATCACGATGGATATGCCCACGCTATTGATCATCTTCGTTTTTCCGAAGTTAATGACCAGCTTCAATCTTCCATTGCTCACACTGCCGTTGACAGAATCCTCAAGAGTCTCCCCCACGAGACTGTTCAGGTATCCATTCACGTACAGGACGGTAACATCTCCTTTTTCCGATGTCTCGAGCTCAAGTTTCCGTGCCACTGTCCCCTCCTTCTTCGGTGTCGGGGGTTGAAGGTTGTTGCGGATCACCTTCCCGTTCCTTGCTTTTCTCTTCGAAATCATCTTCGGCAGCCAGGTCAAAATATTTGATCATCCTGATCGTCGTTCCCCGATCACCGGTGAGAATTTCGACGTCGTCTACCAGCTCTTTGATAATCTTCAAACCCCATCCGCGATTTTTTCCCCTGGCTTCCCTCCTGATAGAGCTTTTCGGGACTTTAAATCCCTTCCCTTCGTCCGTGACAAACACCTCAAGTTTATCATCGGCAATAACATACCGTAACTTTACCAGCCCGTCCTCTGCCTCGCTGTGCTCGAAGGAGTTGATGCACGCTTCGATAATGGCCATCTTTATCCTGTCCACCGTATCACGATCAACATCCTTGAAATGGGTTATCTCCTCAACGACCTTGGCGGCGATAACCTCGGCATCCTCCCTCATCGGAATGACCAGGTCAAACTCAAGGGGCCTCTCCCCGATCTCCGCCTTTTCGACGGGCTCCCTGGCCTCCGCTTTTTCCTCCTCCGGGGCATGATCGATGTCAAAGAGGTTGAACAGGATCTTCATCTGCTTCGTGTGGGAG
>WVXK01000015.1:700-1677 GCA_011773515.1 Deltaproteobacteria bacterium | reverse complement strand
TACGTCAGCGCCCTCGAGAGCAGGATGCGCGGCATAGAGTTCGACATCGGGCCGATGAGGAGCGCTGTCTTCTTCGGGCAGGGCGCCTTCAGGATAGACGGGGACGGCTACGGCGGTACCGACGTCACCGTGCGGGAAGGGATTCTCACGTTGGAGCACGAATCGGGCAAAGTTGACATCAAAGAAGGCCAAATGGCCAGCGTCAACGCGGGCGTCGTGGTAGGAACGGCCAGGGGAAAAGACAGCTGGGACGACTACGTGCAGAAGAGGGACAACGATGTCCTCGCGCTGGCAAGCAGACCACAGATATACGAGGAGATCCCCGGAAGGTACGAAACCTACGGCTACAGCGAGTGGGTGGCCTACCCCGCCTACGGCTATTTCTGGTGGCCCCACGTCTCGCTGGTTTTCATCGGGTCCTACGGCCATCATCATTACGGGCACCACTACTACGGCCCTTACTACGGGCACCGTTACAAACATCACCTCCACAGCGGTGTCAACATAGGCATTTACGGTGGGCACTACTCCTACAAGAGGTACGGTCATTACGGGAAACACCGCCACTACAGGAAACACCGCTACTACAAGAAACACCGCTTGTACAGGAAAGACAGCTATTTCAAAAAATACCGCCACAGGGGGCGGCACCGTCACTGGGGAAAAGACCATGACCGCTACCGGTACAGAAGTAACGGGATTCACAAGAAGCGTATCTTTCACCGCGGAGAGAGCCGACACAACCGGCACATAAATAAAAGAGGCCACGGAAAAAGAGGGCACTCCTTTCGCGGCGGGCACGTCAAGAAGTGGGGTGGCGGGCATAGAGGCCGCACCTTCTCGAGGGGGAAAGACTTCAGAGGCAGGTCTTTCCGCGGCGGCGGCGGTTTCCGCGGTGGTGGCGGAAAATCTGTTAGGATGGGTGGAGGCGGTTTCCGCGGCGGCAGAGGGAGGAGGTAAGGGAGAGTTTCGAGTTT
>WVXK01000015.1:0-669 GCA_011773515.1 Deltaproteobacteria bacterium | reverse complement strand
GGCATCCATCACTTCTTGATCGCATTCCCAATTTGCAAATCTGAAAGCCAAAAGGGGAAAGGAGACAGGAGAAAGTCGTCCTTTTTGATTCTTTCCCCTCTCACCCCTCGAGGGCTTGTTGTGTGCTGCCCTGCTCTCGTTCTGCATTCCTCAGTCTGGATTACCACCCTGACCATATACTATTTCGTTTTCTCTCCCCGAAAAACAGAAATTGCAGGAAATTACAACTTCAATCGATAATAATTACGATTCTGAAAGAACATTCCTCCCGAAAAAAAAACAATCCCCATCAAAAACAGGACGTTAGCCCAACCCGGAAACTGGCACGCCTTTTGCGTTTTATCGCAGCAACAAAAGAGAGAAGAAGGGGGGAAATCATGAAGAGGTTTTCAGTCGTCTTTCTCTGTATCACCGCCCTCGCGGTCTTCGCCGCATGGGCGCCAGATTCTGAAGCATACAACAGATACAACGATGGGTGTCAGAACTGTCATGGTGCATTTACCGACGGAACATCCACAAAGGGTTCGGTCTTTCCCAGTGATGATAAGCACCAGATGCACAGAAGCAGCGGTGATATGAACACCGAATGCAACCTGTGCCATACCTCGGGAGACAACAGAAACCCGTTCATCGGCTCTTCGGACGGAACAGCCAACAATGAGGGCTTCG
>WVXK01000014.1:33101-55670 GCA_011773515.1 Deltaproteobacteria bacterium | reverse complement strand
AAGGGGATCAAGATCATCGTAAAAAAGATGGACACGAAAAGGGCCTACATCGACATGGCCTTTCCCGGCGTCGCCCTGACCGACAGGGACGTCTACGCGTACGATCTCCTCTCCATGATACTCGGGCAGGGGGAGACTTCCCGGCTCTACTCACGTGTCAAGGATCAACGGGGGCTCGTCGACTCGGTCTACACCTATTCCTTTACCCCCCAGGATCCCGGACTCATGCTCATCGGCGTTACCCTCGAGCCCGCCAACGTGAAGGAGGCCATAGAGGAAATCCTGGCGGAGATCTACAGGGTGGTTGCCTTCGGCGTATCGGGGTCTGAGCTCGAGCGGGCGCGAAAAAAGACCATCGCCGACTTCGTCTATTCTCTCGAATCCCAGTCTTCCCTCGCCAGGCTCCTGGGATTCTACGGGACCGTTCTCGGCGACCCCTTCTTTGAGGAAAAGTACGTCGATATGGTGCGGAGGGTGACGAGGGAGGACATAAGCCAGGTGATCCGGAAGTTCTTCCGGGAGGACAACTTCGTTATCTCGCTGGTGATACCCCAGGAGTCGGATCTCTCGCTGACAGAAGGCGACGTGAGGGAGATGGCGAAGAGGTCCTATGCAGGGGTTGTCTCGGGGAAGAAAGAGCGTGCCGTAGCCATAGAGGGGAGCACCCTTGCAAACGGCATCAGGGTCGTGATGCGGGAAAACCACGCCGTTCCGGTGGTTGCCATCAGCGTGGGGTTTCTCGGGGGCGTCAGGGCCGAGACGCCGGAGGAAAACGGTGTCTGCAACATGATGGCGTACTTGCTCACGAGGGGGACGAAGCGCAACGGGGCAGCTGACCTCTCCGAGATCATAGAGGGTATGGCAGCAAGCGTCAGCGCCTTCTCCGGAAGAAACTCTTTCGGCCTCAAGGGGAGGTTTTTGAGCGAGGACTTCGAAAAGGGCATCGAGCTCATGTCTGAAATGATCCTCACCCCCACCTTCAGCGAAGATGAGATGGAAAAGAAGAGAAAGGAGGTGCTGGCGGCCATCAAGGCACAGCAGGACTCCCCGACGAAGGAGGTCATCAAACTCTATCTCGCGTCCCAGTACGGTCGACACCCCTATTCCCTCGATCCCCTCGGGACCACCGAATCGGTGACTTCTCTCACCCGTGACCAGATCGTGGCATCTTACAACCGGCTGGTGTTCCCGGCGAACATGGTGATCGTGATTTCCGGAGATGTCGACCCGGATCATGCCGGCAGCGTCGTGGCGTCTGCCTTCGAGGATTTCGCAAGGGACGGGGACACATCGATCGTCGAGAGCAGGGAGGTGTCGCCTCCGGAAAGCCCCGTGACGGTGGAGAAGAAGCGGGAAAAGCTGCAGGCCCACTTCGTGATAGGTTTCCTGGGAACGACCTTTGCGGGCACCGACCGGTATCCCCTGGAGGTCCTCTCTTCCGCCCTTGCCGGGCAGGGAGGCAGGCTGTTCAGGGAGCTGAGGGACAGAAAATCGCTTGCCTATTCCCTCAGCGCCTTTTCATCAGAGCAGTATGACAGGGGGTTTTTCGCCTTTTACATGGGCACCGGGGGAGACAAGCTGGCGGAGGCAAAGGATGCCATGTGGGAGGAGATCCTGAAGTTTCTGAAAGAGGGGATCACCGACGAGGAGCTGGAGAGAGCGAAAAACTACGTCATAGGGAACTTCGAGATAGGGCTGCAGTCGAACGGTTCATACGCCAACTCCCTCATGTTCAACGAGCTCTACGGAACGGGAATCGATGAGTTTCTCAGGTTCCCCGAAAGGGTCAAGGCGGTCACGAAGGGCCAGGTGATGGAAGTGGGAAGTAAGTATATCGACGTGGACCGGTACATCCTGGCAATCATTTCGCCGTGAGGGGAATGTCCCGTGCAGGTAAACTACAGCGAGCTGTCGGATTATGAAGCCCGGGGACGGATCGAGAAGTTTTCGGCCATATTTTCCCTCATTATCCTCGGGCTTACCATCTGCCTGCTCGGCCTGTCGATACATGGCCTCTTCGATGTGAACGAGACGAGGTATGCCGCGTCTGCCGTTGAAATGGTGCGGTCGGGGAATTATCTCGTGCCCACCTTCAACGGTGAGCCGAGGATGGACCATCCCGTTTTCTACTACTGGCTTCTCGCCGGTTTCTACCAGATATTCGGTTTCTCGCCGGGGTCGTTCAGGCTCGTTTCCGCCCTGTTCGCCTTCGGTTTGATCATGGCCGTTGGCCGCATCGTGCACCGCGAGTCGAGGGTGGAGGGGGGGTTTCTCGCCGGCGTCATCCTGGCAACCTCCTCATTTTTTGCCTACATGGGAAGGGTTGCCGTGGCAGACATGGTCTTTTCCGTCTTCCTGTTCCTCTCCTCGCTCCTGCTCTATATGGGGACCTTCGACGCGAAACGGGTGGACAGGCTATTGGTCCGTGCCGGTGTCTGCATCATGGCCCTTGCGCTTATCACGAAAGGGATAGCGGGAGCCATTTTACCCCTTCTGTGCCTTTTCCTCTTCTCGTGGCTCAACGGGCGCCTGAAAAGGATGGTGAGGGCCCTGGCGGATTGGAAGGCCCTCGTGCTCTTTTTCCTCATCGCGCTTCCCTGGTACGTCGCGCTGCACCTCCAGATGGGCCCCGAGTTCTTTAACGCCTACATCGGGAAATCCATCGGAAGGATATTGAGCGCATCGTCGGATCACCCGGGTCCGGTCTATTACTACGTCCCCGTGGTCTTTCTCGGTATGTTTCCCTGGTCCCTTTTCCTTCCCCAGACCGTCTTTTCCATCCTCAGGGAGCGGGGGTTTTCCCTGAAAGCGGTGGGTGAAAACATCAGCCTCGACATGTTCCTGCTCCTCTTCAGCTGCGTCATTTTCATTTATTTCTCCCTCTCCTCAGAAAAGGTTGCCACCTACATCCTCTCCATATTTCCTGCACTGGCGATCATGGTAGGGCTCTTTCTCGAAAAGGTGATCCTGAACGAGAAGGTTTCAGATCTCGGTTTCGTGACGGGATCATACGCCTATTCCATCTGCTGCTCATTCCTGGGCATATTGATGATTTACCCGAAGGAATACTTTCCCGTAATCTCGGAGGCCGGGCTTTCAAAGCTCCTCTTTTATCCCGGGGGACTCCTTCTCGTGGGAGGGTTCTTCGTGGGGCTATTCGCCGTGTTCAGGAGAAACATAAAGAGAGTCAGGGTAAAGATCTTCGCGGCGATGCTGATACCCCAGCTTCTGTTTCTGTGGTTCGTCTTCTTCGCCGTTCTCCCCGGGGTGTATGAGTACCGGCAGATGGACCTGCAGAAGATTTCGCGGTTTCTGAACAAGGAAGAGAATAAAGATTCTCCCGTAATTTTTTACCGGAAGTTCAAGCCGTCGGTGGTCTATTTTACGGGGAAGAAAGTGCACAGCGCAAAGAGCTTCGAGGATGTGGTGGCCTACACGTTGCACAGGAAAAACGCCTATGTGATCTTTCCCGGTGCCGATCCATCGGTGAAACTCTCCTCCCTCGGGACCGTTTCGGCGGTGTACCGGGGCAAACTCTATTCCCTCTACAGGGTGCGTTTGAAATAGTGAGATGCCGGGCTTGGCGTGCAGCTGGATACCCGATTTTTTCGTCTTTGTGAGCCCCGGCCGCTGGCTGCCGGGATTTATCCGGTATATGTTTCCCTAAACGAGGCGGGAAAGGATCTCGTTCGAGACGAAAATGAAATCCCGGGGGATCCTCAGCACGTCGCCGTCTTTTTGCAGCATCTTTGCCTCGACGAGGTGGCGTATCGACTTCCTTATGCTCCGTGGCGGCTCTCCGAGTTCTCCCTCTATCGAGGCCATGCAAATGCCATCTGTCAGCCTGAGGCCCATTATCAGGCGCTCCTTCCACGCCGTCGCGACGTCATTTACCATTGATTCCGCCCGCGGCAGCTGCCCCCTTTCGATCGCCCGTATGTATTCCCCGATGGCCTCGTGGTTCGTGTACCGGAGCCCGCCGGGAGGGCGGCCCGCCTTCAGGTGGCCCGATGCGCTCGCTCCGAATGCGATGTACTCCTCCCCCGTCCAGTACCCGATGTTGTGCGCGCATTCGCAGTCTTTCCTGGCGAAGTTGGATATTTCGTAGTGGTGGTACCCCTGTTTTTCGAGAAGCCCGCCAAGGGTGCGGTAACACTGTGCATAGGCATCATCAGAGGGGGTTTCCAGTCCGCACCGCACCTCCTCGAAGAGGGGCGTCCCCTCCTCTATCGACAGCGCGTAGGCCGATATGTGGGCGGGAGAGAGGCTAATCGCCTCCGTGGCGTCACAAACAACCTCCTCCTCCCTTTGCAGGGGGATACCGAAAATGAGGTCGATGTTTACGTTGGAAAACCCGGCGTCCCGGACACGCCCCATCGTCCGGTAGACATCCTCCTTTCTGTGTATTCTTCCCAGTTTTTTCAGGTACTTGTCGTTGAAAGATTGCGCCCCCACGCTGATTCTGTTCACCCCCCCATCCCTGTAGGCGGAGAGCTTCTCCGCTGACAGCGTTCCCGGATTTACTTCTATGGTAAATTCCTTGAGCGCCGACAGGTCGAAGCGTTCCACGATGGTTTCCGTGATCCTGCTGAAGTGATCGGGGGTAAGGCAGGATGGTGTCCCCCCGCCGATATAGAGGGTGTTTAGGGCTCCGCAGGTGCGGGGGTCTGCATGGCAAGCGAAGATTTCAATTTCCCCGATGAGGCTTTCCACATACTTTTCCGCCAGTTCACGGGAGTAGGGGACCGAATAGAAATCGCAGTAGGAGCACTTTTTGATGCAGAAGGGGATGTGGACATACATTCCGCTCATGACTACATCATAATACAACTAATGGCGTTATAAGGGAAATGGGGAACAACCGGATGAGCCCCTTCGTGACGAAATGGCACGGGGGAAACGCCGTGGAGAGCCGGTGAGGGAAAAAATACAGAGTGCAGATTGGAGAATCCGGAACGAGGGATGATTCAGTGGCTGGGTCCGCTGGTTCAGGGGGTCAGCGCCGTGGGAGTGAATGGTAGGGCGGGCCGCGGAGTGAAGGGGCGGAGCAGATGGGGGGTGTGATGGGTTCCTTGCTTTGTGATCTGGCAGTTCGCTCCATTTCCCGTGGTCTGGGTTTCGGGGATATTTCCCGGATGTGCTAAACTTGTTGACATGAGGGGAGGGATGGTATAGTTTTAATGAGTGAACAATCATTCAATAATTAAGTGAAAGGGGGGAGCGATGAGACGGGAAATCAAGAGGGCAGCTGTTCTTGGCGCCGGGATCATGGGATCCGGCATTGCCGCACACCTGGCAAGCGCCGGGATTCACTGTTTCCTCCTCGATATCCTGCCCGGGTCTCTCACGCCGGAGGAAGAGAAAAAGGGGCTGACCCTCGCGTCCGGCGAGGTGAGAAACAGGCTGGCGAAGCAGGGCCTGGATAACATCGTGACGAGCCGTCCGTCCCTGATCTACGCAAAGCGCGACATCGACCTGATACAGGCGGGTAACTTCGAAGATGACCTCTACGTGGTGGGAGAGGTTGACTGGGTCATCGAGGCAGTAGTGGAGAACCTCGAGATCAAAAGGACCCTCTTTCGGAAGGTCCTCGAACACTGGAAGGCCGGCACCTGGGTTACCTCGAATACCTCGGGAATCTCCATCGGGCAGATGATGGAGGGGTTTCCCGAGGATTTCAGGAAGCACTTCTTCGTGACACACTTTTTCAATCCCGTCCGGTACATGAAGCTGCTCGAGGTCGTGCCGGGAAAAGACACGGATCCGGCGATTGTCGGGGACACGGCAGCCTTCGGGGAGGATATCCTGGGAAAGGGAATCGTCTATTGCAAAGACACGCCGAACTTCATCGCAAACAGGGTCGGCGTGTTCTCCATGATGCACGCAATGCACGTGATGATAGCGCATGGCCTCACCGTCGAGGAAGTGGACAGGGTGCTCGGCCCGGCTACGGGAAGACCGAAGAGCGCGGCATTCGGAACGGCCGACCTGGTGGGCCTCGACACGCTCCTTCACGTCTCCGGGAATGTCTACGAAAACCTGCCCGATGATCCGGCCCGGACATCTTTTCTGCCGCCCGATTTCGTGAAGGAGATGGTGGCGGGGGGGCTCCTGGGGAGAAAGTCGGGTGCCGGCTTCTTCAGGATGGAGAGAACGCCAGAGGGGAAGCAGCTCAACTATCTCGACTACACGACCATGGAATACCGCCCCATGCAGAAGCCCTCCTTTCCATCGGTTGATGGGGCAAAGAACATCGATGACCCCGGGAAGAGGATCAGATCCGTCGTCTTCGGCGACGATCGGGCCGCGAAGTTCGCATGGGACGTTATGGCAGAGACGCTCATTTATTCCGCCAGGGTGATCCCGGAGATTTCCGATGACCTGGTGAACATCGACAACGCCATGAAATGGGGTTTCAACTGGGCGCTGGGCCCCTTCGAGACGTGGGATGCGATCGGCGTCAGGGAGTCGGTGGAAAAAATGGAAAGGGAAGGCAGGGAGATACCGGAGAAGGTCAGGGAATTTCTCGGTAAGGGGCATGAGGGCTTCTACGACAAAGAAAATGGAAAGAGGCGATATTTCGATTTCTCCTCGGGAGACTACCGCCACATCCCGGTAAACGAGAATATCATCCATCTTCCCGATGTGCGGCAGTCCCGGGGTGTGGTAAAGGAAAATGCCGGCGCAACGCTCTACGACATCGGGGAGGGGGTCCTCTGCCTGGAGTTCCACACGAAGATGAACGCGATCGATGCGGATATCGTGGAGATGATCAACTTTGCCACCGGGGAGGTCACGAAGCACGAAGGGCTTGTCCTGGCGAACCACGGAGAGCATTTCTCCGCAGGGGCAAACCTGCTTCTCCTTCTGATGGAGATACAGAGCAAGAACTTTGACAACGTGGCGATGATGATCGACGAGTTTCAGAGAGCGTGCATGAGAATAAAGTACTGCGAGAAACCCGTGGTAGTCGCACCGGCGGGGATGACTCTCGGCGGCGGGGCCGAGGTAACGCTTCCCGCCCCGAAGGTGAGAGCAGCCGGGGAGCTCTACCTGGGGCTCGTCGAGGTGGGTGTGGGACTCATCCCGGCGGGCGGCGGGTGTAAGGAGATGATTCTCCGGGCCCTCGGCCAGATACCGGAGGACGTGAGTGCGGATCCGCTCCCCTTTTTGAGAAAGGCCTTCGAGACGGTCGCCATGGCCAAGGTATCCACCAGCGCGAAGGAGGCGTTCGCACTGGGGTACCTGAGAGAGGGGATGGACCGGATATCGATAAACAGGGATTTCCTCATTCACGATGCGAAAAAAAGCGTCCTCGCAATGGCCGCCGACGGCTATCGGAAGCCGGTCAGGGGTGCGAAGGTCAGGATGCCCGGAAGAGGAGCCATGGCCATGTTCGAGTACGCCCTCTACACGATGAGGGTGGCGGGTTATATTTCGGAGTACGACGCCCACATCGGCAGCAAGCTCAGCACTATTTTCTCCGGTGGTGACGTCGCCCCCGGCCGGGAGGTCGATGAACAGCATCTTCTCGACCTGGAGAAGGAGGCTTTTCTCTCCCTCTGCGGCGAGGAAAAGACCGTTGAGAGGATTCAGCACATGCTTATGACGAACAAACCCTTGCGAAACTGACACGTTTGGAGGTTGAAATGAGCACCGTATACATAGTGTCTCCAAAAAGGACGGCAATTGGCCGTGCGTTGAGGGGAACGTTGAAGGATACGAGGCCCGACGACCTGGCCGCGGAGGTCATAAAGGGCATACTGGAGGAAAACCCCGACCTCGATCCGGGCAGGATCGATGACATAATCCTCGGCTGCGCCATGCCCGAGGCGGAACAGGGGATGAACGTGGCGAGGATAGCCGCCTTCAAGGCAGGAGTACCCTGCGATGTGCCCGCTATGACGATAAACAGGTTCTGTTCCTCGGGGCTCCAGTCCATTGCCATAGCAGCAGACAGGGTCTTTTCGGGTGCTTCGGGGCTGATCGTGGCGGGCGGGACGGAGAGCATGAGCATGGTCCCCATGGGCGGAAACAAGGTTGCCTTCAATCCCGATCTCATCGAGAGCTATCCCGAAGTGTACATGCCGATGGGCCTCACGGCGGAGGAGGTGGTAAAGAAGTACGAAATTTCTCGTGAGGAACAGGACGCCTTTGCCCTGAAAAGTCACCAGAGGGCGGTCGCTGCGATCTCGGGGGGCAGGTTCGGGGAGGAGATAGTTCCCGTCGAGACTTTCGTGTTCATTGCAGACAACGGCGGTCCCCCGGTCAAGAAGCAGGTCCTGTTCGACACCGACGAGGGACCGAGGGAGGACACCTCCCTGGCGGCCCTTTCCAAGCTCAGGCCCGCCTTCTCTTCCACGGGAACGGTCACCGCGGGAAATTCTTCCCAGATGAGCGACGGGGCCGCGGCCGTCCTGGTCGCGTCCGCCGAAGCCGTTGAAGCTTACGACCTCAAACCTCTCGCCAGGTTCCTCGGTTATGACGTTGCCGGCGTTCCCCCCGAGATCATGGGGATCGGCCCCGTGAAGGCGATACCGAAGGTTCTTCAGAGGCTCGGCATCAAACAGGGGGATATCGGTCTGATCGAGTTAAACGAGGCATTTGCGGCCCAGTCGCTTGCCGTGATGCAAGAGCTCGGCCTCGATCCTGAGAGGGTAAATGTCAACGGCGGGGCCATCGCGCTGGGTCATCCGCTGGGGTGCACCGGCGCAAAACTGACGGCGACGCTCCTTTACGAGATGAAGAGGCAGGGCGTTTCCCTGGGCATGGTAACCATGTGCATCGGCGGCGGGATGGGGGCAGCCGGGGTGTTCGAACTGATGTGATCGTCACCTCAGAGTTTAGAGTTTCGAGTTTCGCGTTTAGAGTTCAAAACCCGATAGGAGTAAGGAGAGAATAGGTAGGGGAGAGTGGTTGTTATACGATTTTCTCCTTTCTCCTCTCGACTGTCGACTCCCATCTTCGTACATGACGGCAATGCGGAATTCGGATTTCGGAATGCGGAATAGGAACAGTTCATAGCTTACATTTTACCGTTTACCGTTTCCGGTTCAACCGGAAACGCGAAACGAGAAACGCGAAACCAGAAACTGCCTTTTTGTCCGATTACAGGGTTCAGGGCTTTCCCCTCTGACCTTTCCGGGATGTCTGCATGGTATAATTTCTCATGCGCGTAACCGGTTTGGGCCAGTGTTGCCTGGATTATCTCGGTCTTGTTGAGTCTTTTCCCGAAACAGACACGAAAACGGAAATCCTCCTCTGGAAAGAGCAGGGAGGGGGGCCCGTTGCGACGGCTCTCGTCGCCCTCTCCCGCCTGGGTGCCTCCTGCAGGTTCTACGGGGTGAGAGGAGACGACGGTGCGGGCGAGAAGATAGAAGCGTCCCTCGCCGGGGAGAAAATCGACGTGGGAGGGCTGGTAACGAGGAGGGGGGCATCGTCACAGGAAGCGTTCATCGCAATCGAGCGGGGGACCGGGACGAGGACGATATTCTGGAAGAGGGCAACGGGGGAGGAGCTCAGAGAAAAGGAGCTGGGAGAGGATTTCCTCCTGGGCGCTGATTTTCTCCTTCTCGACGGGCTGATGGCCGAGGTTTCCCTCCTCGCGGCGAGAAGGGCAAATGAGCTCGGTATCCCCGTTATGCTCGACGCCGGGAGGGTAAGGAAGGGAATGCTCGAAATAGCGGCGCTCTCGGACTATCTGGTGGCGTCGGGCGAGTTTGCCGCCGACCTGGGGTGGGACCCTTCGGGGGGAGACCTTCGCAGGGCGGCGGAACGCTTTTCCTGCAAGGCCGTGACGGTAACCCTCGGGTCCCGGGGCAGCGTCACCTGGGACGGCCGGGACATGATATCGGTCCCGGCTTTCGAGGTGGACGTGGCCGATACGACGGGGGCGGGGGACGTGTTCCACGGAGGGTATATCTTCGGTCTCCTCAAGGGCTGGGACATAAGGAGGACGGTCATCTTTGCCTCCGCACTCGCGGCGATGAAGTGCAGGGAGATCGGGGGCAGGTCGGGAATCCCGGGGATAGCCGGGGTGTTGGCCTTTCTGGGTGAGAGAGGGTACGATTACCGTGTGTAGGGGGGCCTTTCCCGGGTCCGGGTAAGCTCGGGCAGGGCGGGGAAAGGGTTCCGATCCCCCGAGAATAGCGATAAATAGCGGGAGCGTTTCGGTGGGAAAGCCTACGAACCATGACATCGCTGTCATCGGTGGCGGCATCATCGGGACGGCCACGGCGATGGCCCTTCTGAGACAGTACCGGGTCTCCCTGGTTCTCCTCGAGGCGGAGGAGCAGCTTGCAGCCCATCAGAGCGGGAGAAACAGCGGGGTGATCCATGCCGGGCTCTACTACCGGCCGGGGAGCCTGAAGGCCAGGTACTGTGTCGAGGGGCGCGAGGCGCTCTACCGCTTTTGCGAGGATCACGCGATCCCCAGCGAGCGGTGCGGAAAGATCGTCGTTGCCGTCAGCCGGGAAGAGGCCCCCCGCCTCGATGAGCTGGAAAGGAGGGGCATGGAGAACGGTCTTTCGGGCCTGAAGGGCATACGGGGGGAAGAGATCGCCGAGTACGAGCCGCACGCCTCGGGAGTGAGAGGGCTCCTCGTCCCCGAGACGGGAATCGTTGATTTTACCCGGGTGACGGAATCCTTCGCCGCGGTGATCATGGAGCGGGGGGGAGAGATACGAAGGGGGGCACGGGTGACATCGGTCAGCATGGAAGGGGGCGGTATGGCTATCGAGACGGAAGGGGGTGTGGTGCACAGCCGCTACCTGATTAACTGTGCGGGCCTTTATGCAGACAGGGTCGCCCGGATGTGCGGAGTGGACCCGGGAATACAGATCATCCCTTTCAGGGGCGAGTATTACACCCTCGTTTCCCATCGCAGGCACCTCGTGAAAAACCTGATCTACCCCGTTCCCGACCCGCGTTTTCCCTTTCTCGGGGTGCACTTCACGCGGATGGTGGGCGGGGAAGTGGAGGCGGGGCCGAATGCGGTGCTGGCATTGAAGCGGGAAGGGTACGGCCGCTTCGATTTCTCCCTCGCCGACACGGGGCAGATGCTCCGCTACCCCGGGTTCTGGCGGATGGTAGCAAAATACGGCAGGGTGGGGGCCGGTGAGTTCTACCGCTCCTTCAGCAGAACGGCTTTCCTCAGGGCCCTTGAGAGGCTGGTGCCGCAGATCAGTGCCGGCGATATCGTTCCCGCAAAATCGGGCGTTCGTGCCCAGGCGCTCGAGCCCGACGGAAGCCTCGTTGACGACTTCAGGATTGCCGCCACGGATCGCACGATACACGTGCTCAATGCACCATCTCCCGCCGCCACGGCGTCCATTCCGATAGGGAACGCAATCGCCGGAAGGGCAGCCGAGAATTTCGGGATAAAGAAAGCCCCGGGGCACAACGGGAAGGAATGGTGACGGGGCGCTTCGATTCCCCCTTGCCGGTCAGGAGTCCGTGAAGAGCCTGTCCATTCTGTAATATTGCAGCAAATAATGAAACTTTGCAGAATATAAGGGATTGTGGGGCATTTTGACAAGGTGTGATGGGCACGAGCAGTCGGAAGCCCCGAAAGAGGGCACCGGCACTTCTCCCAATTTTTCCACAGAACGGGCGATTTCGCACTCCAGGTCGTCGCCCGTCCTCACGGGAAGGGCGGCGACGAACTCACCGGCCTCCCGGAGGTAGTCGATGTGCCAGAAATGCTTCTTCCTGAGCCGCCGGTGCCGCGCTATCCTCCCGGTGAGGTTCTTTTTCGCAGAACCGCAGTAAACGTAGTATCCTTTGGGAAACGCTACCCTTCCGAGTTTTCCCACAGAAAGCACCCTCCTTCGCGAAAGACGGAGGATGATGAGGTAGCTGCCCCTGTCCTTCGCTTCCCGGGCAATCACCTCCCAGGGGACGGTCAGCGGTGTGACCGAATCCTCCCGTGACAGGTCGCCTTTCCAGCCAACGGCAGCGGTCAGTATCGTAAGCTTGTCCCTGGCCTCGAGAAATGAAAGGGAGAAGGGAAGGTCCGTGTGATACTCGGGAAGGAAGTACTCGGCGTGAGGCCAGTGGACGATGAAGAGGATCGCGCCCCGTTTCCCCTTTCCCGGAATGCGCGCGAGCTCCTCGAGATGCCTCCTCCCCCGGGCCGTCACCGCATCGGGAAACATGGCCACCCTGCTGCCGAAGAGGGTGCACGATTTCACCTCCAGGAGGATCTCCTCGCGCCCCCTTTCGAGGCGAAAGTCGACCCGGCTCCGGTTGAGGCGCACTTCCCGTCCCGTGATCCTGAAACCTTCGAGCCCCGGGATGCGGTTTTCTTCGATGAGAGCTGCGGCGACGTCGTTTGTGCGGTGGGTGTGGAGCATGACGGGGATCCCCGACCGCTCCACCGCAACCGCCGTGAAGGAAAGCTTCCTTTCCGCCGCAGCGGCCCTCTCCAGATAAACGGTGGCCCCCGGAATCATCAGCTCCCACAACCTGCCGGGGTTCGGGAGGTATGCCGTTACCCGCTTCCCCTTTAGGACACATTCCACGGTGAACCGGTTCGGCCTGGCCACGAATGTAGCGCGCTCTACTTTACCGAAGAGGTGCATCTTTCCTCACCCTTGAAGACGGCGTGCGGGTCTATGATGGGAAGTATATCTCAAAAGCCTGATATTGAAGGCTTTTCTTTTCCCTTGCCCGTGGTCCCGGGAGGTGTCCCCACACCATGAAAGATGAAACCCGGAAGCCTGCGTTTCAATCCAAACATAAGGATTTACTTTTTCGTTGATAGGACTGTGTTAAGGGTGCTATCAATGTAAAAGAACGGGGAGCGGGGAAAAAAATGGGAAAGAGAAAGGGAAACAGTTACGGCACGAAGAGAACCGTCCGGATAGATGGCCGCGATCACATATTCCACTCCCTGCCGGCACTCTATGATGCAGGGATCGGCGATGTGAGCCGGCTCCCCTATTCTCTGCGGATACTGCTCGAGAACCTGCTGCGCCACGAAAACGGCGTGACGGTCACCGCTGAGGTCATCGCGTCCCTGGCGGGATGGGACCCGCACGGCGGCCCGGGGATCGAGATAGAGTTCATGCCGGCGCGAGTCCTCCTCCAGGACTTCACGGGCGTTCCGGCCGTTGTGGATTTAGCGGCCATCCGATCTGCCCTGACCAGGCTCGGCGGCAATCCCGGGAGGGTAAACCCCCGCATCCCGGTAGACCTGGTCATCGACCATTCAATCCAGGTGGACCGATTCGGCAGCGACTCCGCCTTCCTCGAGAACGAACGGCTCGAGTTCGAGCGGAACAAAGAGCGGTATCAGCTTTTAAAATGGGCACAGCAGGCATTTGACAACTTCACCGTTGTTCCTCCCAACACGGGCATCTGCCATCAGGTGAACCTGGAGTTTCTGGGCCGCGTCGCCATGGTGTCGGAAGGGGATGATGGCCTGACCGTTTATCCCGACACCCTCGTGGGCACAGACTCCCACACGCCGATGATAAACGGCATCGGTGTCCTGGGCTGGGGCGTCGGCGGAATCGAGGCGGAAGCGGTTCTGCTCGGGCAGCCCTACTCAATGCCCATACCCGAGGTGGTGGGTGTCAGGTTTACGGGGGATCTCCCGGCTTACGCGACGGCGACGGACCTCGTGCTGACGGTGACGGAGCGTCTCCGGAAGCTGGGCGTGGTGGGCAAGTTCGTCGAGTACTTCGGGCCCGGGCTTCCGGGCCTCGGGGTGGCCGATCGCGCCACCATTGGAAACATGACGCCCGAATACGGTGCCACGGTGGGTATCTTCCCCGTCGACGGGCAGACGGTTGAGTATCTCCGCCTCACGGGACGGGAAGAGGCGGCGAGGGTCGCCGAGGCATACTACCGGGAGCAGGACCTCTGGTACGACCCCGGCAAGCCGGATCCCGTCTATTCCCAGGTGGTCGAGATCGACCTTGGATCGATCGAGCCGAGCCTGGCCGGTCCCTCGCGTCCGCAGGACCGTGTCTCCCTCTCCGGGGCGGGCGACTCGTTCTATCAGCTGCTGGAAGACACGGGAAAAATGGCGCAGATAAAGATCGACCGGGAGCACCTCGAAGACTGGCTGAACGAGGGCGGGTGCCCGGTGAACGGTGAAATTCCCGCCTCTGCCGGCGTTGGGCCGAAAGATATCTGCGTGCCGATAAGCAAGCACGACGGCACCTCCTACGGTCTCTGCCACGGCTACGTGGTCATTGCGGCGATAACCAGCTGCACCAACACGTCCAATCCCTCCGTGATGATCCAGGCGGGGCTCCTGGCGAGAAATGCCATAAAGCGAGGCCTCCAGGTCAAGCCCTGGGTGAAAACGAGCTTTGCCCCCGGGTCGGTCGCCGTGACGGACTACCTCATCGATTCCGGGCTCATGCCTTACCTCGAAGGCCTCCGGTTTCACCTCGTCGGATACGGATGCACGACCTGCATCGGCAACAGCGGTCCCCTTCCCGATGATATCAGGAAGGCGGTGGTTGAGGATGACCTTGTCGTCTCCTCCGTCCTCTCGGGAAACCGGAACTTCGAAGGCAGGATTCACAACCAGGTCCGCGCAAACTACCTGGCGTCGCCGCCGCTCGTCGTAGCCTATGCCCTGGGGGGAAAGATGAGCCTCGACCTGACAAAGGACCCCCTCGGCCACGACACGGCCGGCAACCCGGTGTACCTGAGAGATATCTGGCCGCCCCCCGCTGAGGTTCAGGAACACGTCCAGAAGTACGTCACCCCGGTGAAGTTCCAGAATACCTACGCCAACGTTTTCCAGGGGAGCGAGCAGTGGAACGTCATGAAGGTCCCCGGAGGCGGCGATTACCGGTGGGATGAGACCTCAACCTACATAAAAGAGCCTCCCTATTTCGCGGACATGGCAGCGGATCTCTCGGATCAGGGAGATATCGCGGGCGCGAGGGTTCTCGCCCTCTTAGGCGATACGGTCACCACCGACCACATATCGCCTGCCGGCGCCATTCCGGAAGAGAGCCCGGCCGGCCAGTACCTGATAGCGAAGGGCGTTTCCGTCGCTGATTTCAACTCCTACGGGTCCCGGCGGGGAAACCACGAGGTGATGATCCGGGGCACCTTCGGAAACGTCCGCATAAAGAATCAACTACTCGCCGGCATCGAGGGGGGGTTCACCCGCCATTTTCCCACCGATGAGCAGATGTGGATTTACGATGCGGCGATGCGCTACGGCGATGAAAGGGTCCCTCTCATCGTGGTAGCGGGGAAGGAATACGGCACGGGTTCGTCGAGGGACTGGGCGGCGAAGGGGACCAGGCTTCTTGGGGTCAGGGCGGTTATTGCAGAGAGCTTCGAGAGGATACACCGCTCCAATCTCATCGGCATGGGCGTGCTTCCCCTCCAGTTCCGGGATGGGGAAAGCTGGAAATCCCTGGGGCTGACGGGACGGGAGACCTACCACATTGCTGGCGTCTCGTCGCTTTCCCCCGCATCAAAACTCGAGGTGAGGGCCGTTTCCCCCGACGGGGCGGAAAGGAGTTTTTCCGTCCTGGCACGGATCGATACGCCGAACGAGTTCGAATACTTCACAAACGGTGGCATCCTTCCCTTCGTTCTCCGCCAGTTCCTGAAGGAGTGATCCTCATAAACCCCCGGTCTTTGACGGGCACATGTCGGTCACCTGAGGGGACTTATCTGGTACAATGGGGAAAATACGGGTTTGCGGGAGGATGCAAATGGTGAAAAGGCTCGTTCCGGTTTTGCTGGCAGCCGTGCTCGGCCTCGGGTTTGTCGCGGGTGCCCATGGTTCCGTGGAATGGCTCGTCACGGAGACCCTCGATCTGGATGAGAAGCCCCTCGATGTGGCCACCTCGGCTGACGGGCTGAGGACCTTTGTCCTCACCGAGGGGGGTAACATCCTCATATATTCGGCTGGAGGGAAGCTCGAGGACAAGATCGCAACCGGTGGGGCTTTCGACGGAATCGCCCTGTCGCCCCGGGGAGACCAGATATACCTTCAGAGCGGCAAGGACAGGGTGATCAAGATCGTATCTCTCGATTTCGTGCAGAAGATCGATGAAACGGGCTCACCCGTCAAAGGGCTGCCGGACGCACCCGTTGCGGTGGCCGTGTACAACGACTTTCAGTGACCCTACTGTGCCAGGCTCGTGCCTGTACTCGAGCAGGTGCTCGAGAAATATCCGAAAGAGGTCAAGCTCATATTCAAGAATTTCCCCTTGAGGATGCACAAGTTTGCGGCGAAAGCGGCGCTGGCGGCGCTGGCGGCGAAAGAGCAGGGGAAGTTCTGGGAGTACCATGATCTCCTCTATGCCAACTTCAACAGCTTAAACGATGAAAAGATCCTGTCCCTGGCCCGGGGTATGGGCCTGGACATGGAGAGGTTCGAGAAGTCCATGGCAGACCCCGGTGCCCTGGCGCTGGTAAACAGGGACATGCAGGAAGGAGTCGGGGCCGGCGTGAGGGGCACCCCCACGATATTCGTCAACGGAAAGCTGCTCAGGGACCGCAGCTTCAACGGCTTTCAGGCGGCAATCGAGAAGGAGCTCAAAAAGGCTAAATAGAAAAAACGGAGCACGGGACAGAGGTGGCCTTTGGCAGAATGGTCCCAGGATTGCGCTATTTAGCCGGCGCCGGCGCGCATCGGTTGGCGCACAGGGCCTCTCTGTTCCTACCCGCCATTTTCCATTCCTGAAGAGATAGTTTCCAGGGCTTTCTCGTGTATATCCCGCGCCTCTTCCCCGAAGAGGGTAAAGCGGATGAGGCTGACCGATGTCAGCTCAGGGACCGCTTCGAGTACCGTCCTGAATGCCACGGCGGCTGCATCTTCCATGGGGAACCCGAAAGCGCCGGTGGAGATGGAGGGGAAGGCGATGGATTGCAGCCCCTTCTCCTCGGCGAGCCTCAGGGCGTTCCGGTAGCAGTCGGCCAGGAGCTCATCCGACGGCTCGTCGACGCCATAGACGGGCCCCAGGCAGTGGATGACGTAGGGGTTTGGCAGGTTGTGGCCTCCTGTTATGACTGCCTCCCCGGGCTTTATCGGGGCGAGGGGGCGGCACTCCCGGTCGAGCCCCGGCCCGGCCCCCCGGTGCAGGGCTCCCGCCACTCCCCCTCCCGGCCGAAGCTGTGCGTTCGCCGCGTTCACGACGGCGTCTATCCCTTTCTGCGCAGCAATGTCGCCGGAGACGCATTCGATCGTTACCCCCAGGACTCTTTTCTTCATTCTCCTCCCTCCTTCCCGGCGTCGGGACGAAGAAGCGCCTCCTGTGCCCGCTCGAGGCTGAAACTTTCTCCGCACATGGGGCAGATCAGGTACAGCGAGACCGTTTCGCCGCTACCCCTGAAACCGAGGTGAAACCCGTTTCCGTATCCGCAGTCGCTGCAGGTTCTTAGATCTTTCATCTTCTCCCTGCCCTCCCGGGGCCCCCCGGCAATACCGGATCGGCCCCCGGGGTTTTTCATCCTGACCGCCTTACCGGGATTCGGCCAGCTTCGCTTTGACCTCATCCGCGTGGCCGTTCACCTTCACTTTCGGCCATATGAAGGAGACCTTTCCGGCGGGGTCTATCAAAAAAGTCGTTCTTTCCACCCCCATGACTTCCCTCCCGTACATCTTTTTCAGCTTCCAGACGCCGTATTTTTCGAGCACGGCCCGCTCGGGATCGGAGAGAAGCGTTATCGTCAGGCCCCTCTTTTCACAGAAGCTCTTGTGGCTCTTCTGGGAGTCGGCGCTCACACCGAGGATCACCGCGCCGAGTTTGGCAAACTCACCCTTGTAGCGTGAAAAATCCTGCGCCTCCGTTGTGCACCCGGGGGTGTTGTCCTTCGGGTAAAAATAGAGAACCACCCATTTGCCACGGAAGCCCTCGATCCCCACATCTTTCCCGTTTTGATCGGGGAGGGTAAAAGCCGGTGCCTTTTTTCCAACGGCGACTTTCTCTCTCTCTGCCATGTGGCCGATCCTCCTTTTCATATTTTTTTCGCATCGATGACCCGTTGAAGCCTGTCGAGGTCGGCAGACCTCATGTAGAGAGGCCTGCTGTCTTTGTCGAACACGCCCAGGTTTTCCTCGAATGTCGATTTGTCGGGATTCACGTAGATGATGCCGAGGGGAAACGGCTCCGTTTCGATCGCCTTGCTAAATGCCGCCACCCGGTCCGTGGGGTCGTACCCGTCGTCGAGGTAATAGGTGTTCTTCTTGAACCACTGGTAGGTGTTCAGCCTGTTGAAGGTGACGCAGGGCTGGAATATATCGACGAGGGCGTATCCCCTGTGGAGGATTGCTCTTTTCATGATCTCCTTCGCCGGCTCCGGGTCCGCGATGGAAGCCCGTGCCACGAATGAGGCGTCGAGCGATACGGCAACGGCGAGGGGGTTGAAGGGTTCGAGGAAGACCCCGCCCACCTGGACCGGCGTCTTGAACCCCTTCTGGCTCGTCGGTGAAGCCTGGCCCTTGGTGAGGCCATACACCATGTTGTTGTGGACCAGGTTCGTTATGTCGGGGTTTCTGCGGATCGTGTGGACGAAGTGGTTTCCCCCCTCACCGTACATGTCCCCGTCGCCGCTTGCGACGATGACGGTGAGCGAGGGATTGACGGCCTTGATCGCGGTTGCCGGGGGAAGCGCCCTTCCGTGGAGGCCGTTGAACACGTGGGCTTTCAGGTAGTGGGGTAACTTTGCGGCCTGGCCGATTCCCGAGACGAGGACAAGTTTTTCCGGTAAGATCTCGAGCTCTGCAAGGGCGGTTTTCAACGTGCTCAGGATGCCGAAGTTTCCGCAGCCCGGGCACCAGGCGATATCGACGGGTCCGGGGTCAAAGTGTGATGCGTCCATATCTCTTTCCTCCCGGGGGGGTCACACCCTCCCCAATTTGTCCCTGATCTCCTCCACCGAGAAGGGCAGGCCGTTGTACTTCAGTATCCGGGCATCGATTTGGATGCCCGTTTCCGCCCCGATGAGGGACCCGAACTGTGAGGTTGCGTTGCTTTCGAGGACGACCTTCCGTTTCGCCTTTCTTATGGTTCTCTCGGCGTCTTCGCTGATCGGGTAAACCTGGCTGAAGTGAAGGGCCGAGATCCCGCTCCTTTCCTCACGTTCGACGGCCTCTTTAACGGCGTTGCCCGTCGATCCCCAGCACAGAACCAGCGTTTCGTACTCCCCGCTGCCGAAGATCCGGGGCGCCTGCGCTTCCCTGCGTATGTGCGCCGTTTTGCTCAGCCGTTTTTCCACCATTTTTACCCTGAGATCGAGATCTTCCGTAATGTGCCCCTCTTCGTCGTGCTCGTCGCTGTCGGCCACCACCAGTCCGCTGCCGTATCCGGGAATGCCCCGGGGAGATATGCCGGTGTCGGTGAGGGCGTAGCGCCTGTACGAGGGTTCTGTCTCGGTGAAGAAATTCTTTCCCTCCCCTTTCGTGGCGTCGAGGCCGGGGATGTTGTAGTACGAGTCGAGCAGGAACTGGTCTGTCAGGATGAACACGGGCACCTGGTATTTGTCGGCGAGGTAAAAAGCCCTCCGGGTGAGGTTGAATGCCTCCTCCAGCGTGCCCGGCGTGAGGATTATCCGCGGAAACTCCCCGTGCCCGCCGAAAAGGGCGAGGTTGAGGTCCCCCTGCTCCGTCCTTGTGGGGAGGCCCGTTGCGGGCCCCGGCCTCTGGGCGAGGTGGATCACGAGGGGGCTCTCGATCATGCCGGCGAGGCTCAGGCCTTCGGTCATGAGGTCAAATCCCCCCCCCGAGGTGGTGACGATCGCCCGGGCCCCGGCGTACCAGGCACCGATGGCCATGTTGATCGCACTGATCTCGTCTTCCGCCTGCTCCGCAATGATGCCGAAGTCACCTGCGAGCCGGGAGAGGGTGGTGAGGACGCCGGTCGACGGAGACATGGGGTAGGAGGAGATGAAATTGCACCCTCCCGCGATCGCCCCGAGGGCTACCGCCTCCGTGCCCTGCACGAGGAGTTCCCCCTTGATCCCGGGGTTTTTGGGGATGTTCGCCACCTCCCCTCCCTTTATGAGCCCGATGCCTATGTCGCAGCCCCTCCCCAGTGCCTGCAGGTTCCTGTCGATAACATCCCGGTCCTTGTCGGCAAATGTCTTCTCCACGATGGTTTCCAGAACGTCGCTCTCGATGTCGAAGATGCAGGCGATGACCCCCGTCGCGACGATATTTGCGTAGAAACCTCCCCCGATATCCGAGGCGATCCGGGTAAAGGGTATGTCGATGAAGCGGTACTTTTGCGTATCGATGACCTTTTCGACCTTCTCTTTCTCACCGATGATGATGGTTTCCGGTGATATGCGGCCCGCGAGACGGGGGATCCCATCGGCGGCGAGGGGTATGAGGATGTCGATCCTGTCGACGTACGCGTCCACCCGGTGTGCGGCGACACGGATCGACGTGGAGTTGCTGCCCCCGCGCACCCGCGACATGAACTCCTTGGTGGCGAAGACGTGGTAGCCCGAATCCTTGAGTACCCAGGTAAGGAGCGTCTCGAGTGTCTGGATGCCCTGGCCGGCCTCACCGACAATTACGACGGAAACATCTCCATCACCGACTCTTGTCCACGTTTCCATGACTGTTTTCATCAGGGGGTCTCCGTCTGGCGCCGGTCTATTCGCCTGTGCCACCGGGGGGGTCCTGATTTTTCGATGAGCTTCCCCCTCGATCGGTTTCGGCCCGCCCGGCCCAGTGTTTTTGCGGTTAACTGCGCTTTGGCAAGCTTATTTCAGGTAGATCACCGTCGTCCTTGCGATCCTGTCGTGAAGGCCCTGCTTGTACCTGCTGGGGATGACGAAGAGGTAGCCGACGCCGGCGGTAACGTCGCAGATAAGGTACCCGAACCACCGGATGATGGACTGTCCCATCGTGATGTCCTGTCCGCTGATGGAAACGACTTTTATGCGGAAGGCCATCTTGCCCAGGGTCTGCCCGCCCATGGCGTGCAGGATGATGTAGTAGAGGGGATGGAGTCCCGCGTAAAAGAGACCCCGGATTATGTTTACCATGTCCAGGAGCGATGAGCTCGGGGCGGCTTCACCCCCGGGAAAAGGCATCGGGGGCCACCAGCCTCTGGCCCCTCCCAGGGTGTCCAGATAGAAGAGCATGTTGATGATCGCCACCAGGACGATTATGTCCAGAAGCCTGGCCAGGAAGCGAACGATGAATCCCGTGTAGCGCACATCGTTGTTCGCAATGGAACCTTCCCCCGTGCCTATCAAGGCGATATTGTTCTCCATTCCCCTGTCCTTACATGTTCTGAAACCGGTACTGGATCATGGCCAGGGCGGCGACCGCGGCCGTTTCCACCCGGAGTATGTTCTTCCCCAGCCCGGCAACGATAAAACCCGCGCCCCGGGCGCGCGTTACCTCGTCCCGGGAAAACCCCCCTTCCGGTCCCACGATGAGGGCGACGCTCTCCGGGTTCTGCGCCTTTTCGAGGGTGGGCTTCAGGGAAAAGGCAAAGGTCTCCTCGTAGAGAATGATCTTCAGATCGCACCCCGACAGAAGGTCGATGGCCCCCTGGAAGGTGTGTATCTCCCCTATCTCCGGCACATGGGGGGATCCGCACTGTTTGACGGCTTCCGTTACGATCCTCCTCCATCTGAGAAGGCGACCCTCCCTCTTTCCGGGCGGCACCCTGACGACCGTCCTGGAGGAGAGAAAGGGGACGATCCCGCTCACGCCGAGCTCCGTTGTTTTCTGCAGGATGTAGTCGAACCTGTCTCCCTTCGGTATCCCCACGCCCAGGTGCACGGCTACGGGCCTTTCCCGCGAGAGGGGCTCCATGCGGTCTATCCGGCATATCACCGATTTCACCGTCTCATCGACGATTGTCAGGTGGTAGCGGTTTCCCCCGTCGTCGAAACCGGCAATGCTGTCCCCCCGTTTCAGGCGGAGGACACGCCTGATGTGCCTCGCCTCCTCCTCTTTGAAGGTTGCCCTGTCTCCGCGTATGTTTTCTGCCTGCAAAAAGAAAAGGGGCATTGCTATTCCTTTTTCATGGCAACTGCCGACCAGATCCCGAGAAAGGAGCTGTCGGTAACGTGGAAACCGCCGCCCTGGAACTCCTCCACCACCCAGTCTGTTTTTTCGACGAGTATGCCGGACAGAACGGCCCTTCCCCCCCTGCCGAGCAGGTTGAAAAAGTCGGATTTCATCGAAACGAGGGTTTCGGCGATGATGTTGGCGCTGAGGAAGTCGAACTTCCCCCCGATAGCGCCCAGGGGGCGGTTCGTTGCCCGGAAAGAGCCGCCGGTGCCGTTTCTTCGCGCATTCCTGTTGGCCGTGCGCACCGCTTTATCGTCGATGTCGACACCGAGGACATTCCGTGCGCCTTTTTTCGCCATCAATATGCCGAGAATCCCCGTGCCGCACCCGATGTCCAGGCACCGCTCCGGCACGCTTCTGTCGAACTCCTTCTCGATGAGTTCGATGCAGAGCCGGGTTGTTTCGTGCGACCCGGTCCCGAAGGCTTGCCCGGGATCTATGACCATCACCGTTTCCCCTGCGGGGGCCTCGTACGTTTCCCAGGAGGGGGTAACCGTCACCGCCCTGCCCACCTTCAGGGGCCGGAAGAACTCTTTCCACCTGTC
>WVXK01000014.1:0-33019 GCA_011773515.1 Deltaproteobacteria bacterium | reverse complement strand
CGGGCTGGTCCGGCAGGAGGGAGGTTTCCTCGATGACGATCTCGTCGTAGGAGAGCCCCACGCTTCCCCTGAGGTAGAGAAAACCGCACAAAGGATCTATGTAGCGCCGTTTTACCTTTATTTTGAGGGCTTTCCACCGTTTCATCTGTGCCTGGATCGATACGCCTGCCATTGTGGTATTATAACGTAAACGGGAAAAAAGTGGAGCGCCACGAATGGAGGTGATCGAAAAAATAGCGGCGGAAGCAAAGAGTATCGAGAGGGAGCTGTTCGCCCTGGTGACCTTCCTGTACGAGAACCCCGAAGTGTCCTTCGAGGAGCACAGGACGTCGCAAACCCTGAAAGATTTCCTCCGGAAAGAGGGGTTCGCCGTTAAGGGGGGGACGGCGGGGCTCGAGACCGCCTTCGTGGCGAAAAAGAGCAGGGGGAAAAAAAATCCCCGCGTGGGGTTCCTCGTCGAGATGGACGCCCTTCCCCAGATCGGACACGCATGCGGGCACAATGTCGTGGCGGCGGCATCGTCTGGGGCGGCCGTCGTCCTCTCCCGGATCGCGGGGAGCATGGGCATAGCGGGCAGCATCCTCTGCTTCGGCACCCCCGCCGAGGAGAGCGGTTTCGGGAAGGTAAAGCTGGCCGGGGAGGGGGTTTTCGACGGGCTCGACGCCGCCATGATGGTTCACCCCTCGTCGAGGAGGGTGGTGGACAAGGAGTATCTCGCCCTGAAGAAGATGACCGTGACTTTCCGGGGAAAGGCGGCCCATGCAGCTGCGTATCCCGAGCAGGGCGTGAACGCCCTGGATGCGCTCATCCTCTTTTTCAACTCCGTCGGCCTCCTTCGGCAGCAGCTCGCGGAGGACGTGAGGGTGCACGGCATCATCACCGAGGGAGGCGTTGCCCCGAATATCATCCCGGAGCGAACGTCGGCATACTTTTACGTCCGGGCCAGGTCCGTTGCCACCGCCGAGGATGCGGCTGAAAAGCTGAGAGCCTGCGCGAGGGGGGCGGCGAAAGCATCGGGCTGCAGGGTCTCGGTGAAAGACATCTACTTCACCCTCGAACCGATGAGGATAAATGCCGTTCTCGCCGCTGTCTACCGGGAGGGTATGGCGAAGATCGGGCTGAGGGAGGACCGGGTGCCGAGAGACAAGAATCTCGGCTCTTCCGACATCGGGAACGTATCCACCCGGGCACCCGCCATCCAGCCCCTGGTCCCCATCGTTCGGGGAAAGCGGGTGGAGATCCACACGCACGATTTTCGTGAAGCGACGGTCGGGGCGGGGGGAAGAAGGGGTATGATGGAAGGGGTCGTTCTTCTCGCCTACACGGGCTACCGGGTCATGACCGACCCGGCACTGAGGAAAAGGGTGAAAAAGGCCTTCCGCGAAGGGAACCAGTCAGGGTAGCACGGGGAAGATGGCCGTTACCGGCGGTGTATGATGACCGCAGCGGAGAGCCTTGATCCCTGCGATATTGACGCCTGCCCCTGCATCCGTGAGATACGGGCTCACCCCGTTATCTCAGCCGGGCGATCGTGGCCCCGTCTCCCCCCTCCTCTTTCGGGGCCGGGGAGAACTCCTCCACGTAGAGAGACTGGCGAAGGTAATCCCTGATCGCCTTTTTGAGCGTTCCCGTTCCGTGTCCGTGGATAATGAGAGCCGAGGGAATGTCGGCCAGGGACGCCCTGTCGAGAAAGAGGTCGACCTCCTTGATGGCCTCCTCCTGGTCGAGTCCCCGAACGTCTATCGTGTTGTCGTCGCGCCGGGTAAAGGGTTCCCTCCCCTTCTCCCCGGGCATGAGCCCGGCAACCGGCCGCCCCCTTCCCTTCTTCCCCTCGGGGGCAAAAATCCGTATGTCACGTATTTTTACGCTCGACCTGACCGATCCGAGCGACACGATCACCTTTCCCTCCCCCGCAGATTCAACGTGGCCCTCTTTTCCAAGGGTGAGGACGAATACCCGCTGTCCCGGCGAAAGGTCCTCCGCTTTGCCGGCGGGCCTGGTCCTGCTCACTATTTTCCGTATCTCCTCGGGGAGCTCCCTGTGGCCGGCTTCCTTTTTGATCATTGAAATCACGTCCTTGGCCTTTCTCACCACCTCCACCTTTCTCTCCCTCCGTAACTCCGCCATGACCTTCTCCACTTCCTCCTCTGCCTCTTTCACCTTCTTCATGGCCTTCGATCGCGCGTCGTCCAGCACTTTTTTCTCCATCTCCCTGAGGCGGGCCCGATCCTGCTTTCCCTTCTCGATCAGCTCTTTCAGCCGGGACCTCTCCCGGGAGAGCTTCTCCGCCGTTTCGGCCTCCCGGTCGCGCAACCGGGTCAGCTCCTTTATGAGGGCGTCCAGGTTTTCCTCTTTCGCCCCCATGTACTGCTGTGCTTTTTCAATGATGGATGGGGGGAAGCCCATTTTTTTCGCTATCTCTATCCCCATGGATCTGCCGGGTACCCCCATGGTCAGCTGAAATGTAGGGGTGAGCTCTCTCTCGGAGAAGCCCATCGACGCCACGGTAAAACGGTCGTCCTCGAAGGGGAGATATTTGATCTCATCGAAGTGGGTCGTGACGAAGACCCTCGCCCCTCGATCGACGAGCGCTTTCAGGTACGCCTGGCCGAGCGCCGTTCCCTCTTTCGGGTCCGTACCCGTTATCACCTCGTCCAGGAGAATGAGGGTACGGTCGTCTGCCTCCTCGTAGAAGCCCTTCATGGTGAGTATGTCGGCAGAGAATGTGGACAGGTCCTTCTCCACGCTCTGCATATCTCCCATGGCGATGAATATCTTTGGAAAGATACACATCCGGGAATCGGGGGCTGCCGGGATGGAGAGCCCCGCCATGGTCATGAGGGTTAAAAGCCCGATGGTCTTGATGAGCACCGTTTTCCCCCCCGCGTTGGGTCCCGTCACGACCATGCACCTGCTCCTGCCGCTCATGGAAACGGAGTTGGGTACGGCCCGTTTCTTGCCGAGCAGAAGGAGGGGGTTTCTCGCCGATATGATGTCCAGGCTCCCGTCGTTGTTCACCACGGGCTCGGCGGCCGCCATCTCCTCTGCAAGGAGGGACCGTGCCTGGATACAGTCGATGCGCGCTCCCGCTGCTATCGAGGCCGAAATCTCACGTCCCCTTTCGCCGATCATCCGGGACATCTGGCGCAGTATCCGCTGGATTTCACCAGCCAGTTCGGACTCGGCCGACTTGAGCTCGTTGTTGGCATGGACGAGCTCTTCGGGCTCGAAAAAGATTGTCTGTCCCGACTGCGATGTCTCGTGCAGTATTCCCCTGATGACGCCTTTTGCCGAAGGCTTGAAGGGAAGGGCATGCCTGCCGCCCCTGATTGTGACGTAGGTGTCCTGCAGGTGCCTCTTGTAACGGGGATTTGCCAGAATGGTCTTCGCCGTTTCCCCTACCCGCGACCGTGCCGTCTCCACCCTTTTCCTGAGCCCCCGGAGCTGGGGGCTGGCGGAGTCTTTGATCTCGCCGTCGTAGTCGATTTTTTCCTCGAGCGACGATTTCAGCGCCGACAGGTCGGCAATGGTCCTGGCAGTCGCTGCGATCGAGGGGTACCGCCCTTTTTTCTCCCGGAAGTACTTTCTGAGACCTTCCGTCGTCCTGGCGGCTTTCAGGATCGTCACCACGGTCCCGGCAGAGAGGGTTGCCCCCGCCTCTGCCTCTTCCAGCTCGCTTTGAAGGACCGGAAGGTCGCGTATCACGGGCGGCTTCTCCTCGATCAGGAGGGAGCGCATCTGGCCGTTTTCCTTAAGGAGTTCCCTGATCGGGGCGAGATCGACGAGGAACGGCGTTTCAAAGGCGCGCAGGGCGCCCGCTTCGGTGGCGCAGAGGGAAACGAGCCTCTCAAGGACCTTTCCCCACTCCAGCAGGTTAAGCGTCTCTTCGCGTATCATGCCGACCATCCCGTTTGCAGGCCCGGAGAGAAACTGTATCCTATCCCACCTCGTTGTACTCCCTCACCCTGAAGGTGACCTTCAGCTCCCCCTCGGCGAGCTTTCTGCACCGCTCGATATCGAGGCCGGGTATCGCCACGACGGTGGCGATGATTTCCGGTATCGCCTTTTTTGCCTCCTCTATGAACAGGAGGAGTTCGTTGAACGATCTTTCACCGAACGGGTTCGGGCAGAGGGATGCGTAGGTTTCCCCGTCGGGAGCGTTCAGGCTCACCGACAGGGAATCGATTATGCCCGCGAGTTCGGGGATGATGTTTCTGCCGTGAATGAGGTTTGCGAGACCGTCGGTGTTGAGCCGGAGCTTTTTCGCCCCGAGTCCCCTGAGCCTCCGTGCCGCCTCGATCATGTCGGCGAGCCTGAGGGTGGGCTCGCCGTATCCGCAGAAGACGACCTCGTCGTAGCTGGTCACGTCACCGGCGCTTGAAACGATCTCGTCGACCGACGGCTCTCCGGGGAGCTTGAGATAGTGCCCCTTGACGAAGAAGTCGGTCCGCTTGCTGCAGAAGACGCACCTGTTCGTGCACCGGTTGGTGATGTTCAGGTAGAGGGAGTTTCTGATCTTGTAGGAGATCTGATGGGGAAAGTCAGGTTCGATCTGAAATATCCTCCGGGCGTTCGTGGTTGTTATCCTGCCCACGTCTTCCGTTGTCAGGCCCTTCAGTTCGCCTATCTTTTCCGCCGTGTGTATCAGGTAGGCCGGCTCGTTGGCCCTTCCCCTGTGGGGATGAGGGGAGAGGAAGGGGGCGTCCGTTTCTATGAGGAGCCTGTCCGTGGGTATCTTTTTCGCGACTGCGGCGATGTTTTTCGCGTTCGGGTAGGTCACCACTCCGGGGATCGAGATGAGAAAACCCCGCTCCATGCACTGGCGGGCGAAGGGGAAAGACCCGCTGAAACAGTGGAATACCCCGCCCGCTTCGGGCGGGCCCTCCTCGTCGATGATTCTCAGAACCTCTCCGTGTGCATCCCGGTCGTGGATAACCACAGGTTTGTTCAGCTCTTTTGCCATCCGGAGATGTTTTCTGAAGGCGGCGCGCTGGGCGTCCCGGTCGGCGTAGTCGCGGTAGAAATCGAGCCCCGTCTCCCCCACGGCCACCACCCGGGGGTGTGACGCCAGGGAGGCGAGCTTCCCCATGGCCTCGTCGGTCACCTCTTCGGCGTTGTGGGGATGAATCCCCACGGCGACCGAGACGTCATCGAACCTTTCCGCGAGGGCGATGTTCCTTTCGCAGCTCTCGATGTCGATCCCGATGGTTACCATCCCCGTGACACCGGCGATCCTGGCCCGTTCCATCACCCTTTCGGGGTTCAGGGAGAGCGGTTCCATGTCCAGGTGGGTGTGGGAGTCGAAGAGAAATCCGGGCATGGCTACTCTATCCTCGGAAACACGATTGCCCTGTCGGGCACGATAATCCCTTCCTCGAGGAGGCCGAATTCAGTCGATTCCGGTATCCGGGAGCTTTCGACGGGTCCTTTCTGTCCGAGTATCTGCCATATCTTTTCGGCGGTGACCGGGGTGAAGGGGGACGCGAGAATGGTTACGATTCTCACCGTTTCAAGGACCGCGTAGAGCACGGTGCCGAGCCTCTCCCTTTTTTCCGGATCCTTCGCGAGAGACCAGGGGGCCGTGTCGTCGATGTACTTGTTTGCGGCGCCCACGATGTCCCAGATCGACGCCAGGGCCTTGTGGAACTCCAGGTTCTCCATCTGCCCCTCGATGGCTGCGACTGCATCCCGTATCGTCCCGGCGAGGGCCTGCTCCCTCTTCGTGAGGTTCCCGCGGGCCGGGACCCTGCCTGCCAGGTAGCGGCTCAGCATGTTGAGGGTCCTGTTGAGAAGGTTCCCGAAATCATTGGCAAGGTCCGAGTTGATCCTGTGGACCATCGCGCCGTGGGAGAAATCGCCATCGAGGCCGAAGGGTACCTCCCTGAAGAGAAAATACCGGACCTGATCGACCCCGTACTTTTCCGCAACGTCGTAAGGGTCGACGACGTTTCCAAGGGATTTGGACATCTTCTGCCCTTCCACGGTCCACCAGCCGTGTGCGAAGACCTTGCCGGGAGGTTTAATTCCCGCCGATATAAGAAACGCGGGCCAGTAGACGGCGTGAAACCTGAGGATGTCCTTCCCGATGATGTGGACATCTGCGGGCCAGTAACGGGAAAAGGCATCGGTGTCGTCGGGATAGCCCACGCCGGTGATGTAGTTCGTGAGGGCGTCGAACCAGACGTAGATAACGTGCCCGGGGTCGTCGGGAACGGGAATACCCCATGTCAGGGATGTGCGGGAAAGGGAGAGGTCGTTTAGCCCCTCCGACACGAAAGAGATGACCTCGTTGCGCCGCGTTTCCGGCTGGATGAACGTGGGGTTCGCCGCGTAGAGGTCAAGGAGGGGCTGCTGGTATTTCGAGAGCCGGAAGAAATAGGAGGGTTCCTTTCTCTTTTCCACCTCCCGCCCGCACTCGGGGCACTTTCCGTCCCGGAGTTGACGGTCTGTCCAGTACGATTCGTCGGGGGTGCAGTACCAGCCCTCGTATTCCCCCAGGTAGATGTCGCCCCCATCGAGGGATTTCCTGAAGAGGTGCTGGACCGAGGCGTAGTGCCGGGGCTCCGATGTCCGGATGAAGTCGTCGTTGGTGATCCCGAGGGCCGGTGTGAGCCCCTGGAACCGGGTGACCACGCGGTCTGCCAGTTCCTTCGGCGAAAACCCCTGGGATACGGCGCTCCTGTGCACCTTTTCCCCGTGTTCGTCCGTTCCCGTGAGAAAAAAGACATCGTGTCCCGTGAGGCGGCGGTAACGGGCGAGGACGTCGGCGGCTATGGTGGTGTAGGCATGGCCAATGTGGGGTATGTCGTTTACGTAGTAGATAGGCGTGGTAACGTAGAATTTCCTCCCCATCTTCCCTCCGTATGTTTTCTCCCGCTCAGTCCTGGTTCTCCTCGAAATTCAGGGCAAGGTCGTTTTGCTCTTCCTCGGGCAGGAGCTCCCCGTCGCTTTCCTGTGCAGCGTTCTTGGTCGAGGCGTATATCTCGTGTTCGTACATGAGACAGCACAGGAGCCTCCCGCACAGTCCCGAGAGTTTCGCGGGGTTCATGGCGAGATTCTGGTCTTTTGCCAGCTTCACGGTGATGGGTTCGAAATCCTTGAGGTGAGAGGCACAGCACAGTTCCTTGCCGCAGGATCCCACGCCTCCTACCATCCTGGCCTCGTCCCTCACCCCGATCTGCCTCATCTCTATTCTCATCTTCAGCTTCTGGGCGAGGTCTTTGACCAGATCCCGGAAGTCGATCCTCCCGTCCGCCGTGAAGTAGAAAACCGCCTTTGATCCGTCGAGGAGGTACTCTGTCCTCACGAGCTTCATGGGCAGCTCCCGGGTTTTGATCTTCTCTCTGCAGAAATTGTTGGCGAACTTTTCCCTGTCCAGGTTTTTCCGGTGCGTCTCCAGGTCCTCTTCCGTGCCTTTCCGCACTATCTTTTTGAGAAAGTCTTTCCCGAAAGGCAGCGATACGCTCGGGCACAGCTTGATCACCTGGCCGAGCTGCAAACCTCTCTCCGATTCGACCACCACGTGGTCACCCGGCTTGAGATCGTAACCGGTTGAATCGTAATGGGTAGACCGTGCCACGCTGTCGAATTTGACGTTCACCACATTCATCGTTCTCGGGCCTCCATTTCGGAGAGGAAAAGCAGAATCGCTTCTGAGATAAAAGCCCTGTCTGCCTGGCGGGGTAAATATTCGAGGGCAGATAGTTTATGAGAAAGCTCCACAAGCTTCTGTGGACGCAAAGTGGCTCTTTTTCCTCTCCCCTGTTCTAAAATTTCTCTGTTCATTATACAACTTTTTTCCCCCATTGATAATAGGAGCAGATCGAGCAGGAGCCGCTTCAGGATGATCAGGGCATGGGGAAAAAGGGCGTCATCTTTGAAAAGCGATGCGATATCGGCTATCTTCCGGTAGTTTTTCCCCCGCAGCGCTTCCATGATCTCCCCGGGCCCGGGCACGCTCCCCGATGCGATTTCTCGCAGGAGGTCCATGTTTCCCTCGGAGGCCGAAAGGGCCTGTTCCTGCGGCCGGCCCGGCTCTTTTTCCCGCAACTTGCTGAAAAACAACGTCCTTTCTTCTTCCGTCGGGGGCGGGATGTGAAAGGAAAAGCACCGCGAGCGTATCGTCGGCAAAACCCTTCCTGCCTGGCTGGCAGTCAGGATGAAGTGCGACCCCGGAGGGGGCTCCTCGAGAATCTTGAGCAGGGAGTTGGCGGCGCTCTTGTTCATCCTGTCGCTTCCGTGTATGAGGATCACCCTGCGTTTCCCGAAAAAGGTCTTTCTTGCCAGTTCGGGGTGGATGCTCCGTACCTGCGAAACCCTGATCTCCCCCTTTTCGGGGCTCAGGGCGAAAAAAGAGGGATGGTTGCCGCCGCCTGCGAGTTCACAGGACCTGCACCTGTGGCATGGCCCGGCCTCCTTTTCACAGAGAAGTGCCATGCCGAAGTATTCGGCGAGGCTTCCCTTGCCGCTTCCGGCGGGCCCCTGAATGAGGATCGCCTGCGGCACGTTTCCCCTGTCGATGAGTTTTGAGAGTTTACGGAAGTTCTCTTTTCGCGGTATTTCTCCCGACTTTTTCCCGTTCAAGGTCGAACCTTTTCAGCACCTCTTCTTTTATCCGTGCGAATATTGCCTCTTCCCCGAGGGCCCCGTCGACAACGATGAACCTTTCCGGCTCTGAGGCGGCGATCTCGAGGTAACCCCGCCTCACTCTCTCATGGAATTCTATACTTTCCGACTCGAGCCGATCAAGGTTTCTTTTCCCGCCCTGCCTGATCCTCGCGATCCCTGCCTCCGCCGACAGGTCGAGAAGTATCGTGAGGTCGGGCATGAGCCCGTTCGTTCCGTAGCGGTTCAGTTTCTGCAGAAAGTCTATGTCGAGGCCTCTCCCGTACCCCTGGTACGCGATGGTGGCGTCCAAAAACCGGTCGCACAGGACGATGATCCCCTGGTACAGGGCGGGCTTTATGACCGAGTGGACGTGCTGCGCCCTGCTTGCGAGGTAAAGGAGGAGCTCGGCCTTGTCGGTAACCTTCTCGCTGTGCTCCGTCAGGAGCACGTCGCGGATCATGTCGGCAACCGGCGTCCCTCCGGGCTCCCTGGTCGATATGACGGTGCAGTCGGCCCCCTGGAGAAAGACGCGCAGTTTCCTGATCTGGGTGGTCTTTCCGGAACCCTCTATGCCTTCGAAGGTTATGAACACCCCTCTCTTCAGGTCCATCGATCGATACCCTTTCTCACGGGAAGATCAGCACTCCGTGTAGCCGCAGGAGCGGCATTTGAGACAGCCCTCCTGCATTTCCACCTGAGAACCGCAGTCGGGGCAAGCGCCCCTGACCATGGCGTGTTCGGATGCGGTGAGGGCGGCGCCGGAATGATCTATCGGGCGCTTGTTTGCCGGCAACGCCCCGCCGGCTGCCCCCTCCTCGCGAAGGGGCAGGATCTCCTCATAGGTTTTGAGGTACCACTCCAGCGCCTTGCCCACGGCGTCGGCGCAGGAGAGGATCCGGTCTCCATTTGCCCAGGAGTTCATCTGACAGCTGATCCCTTTCAGCTGCTTGATGATGGTTCGCGGGTCTACCTCGGAGCGGAGGGCGAGAGACACGAGCCGGCCGATCGCCTCGGACTGGCTCGATGCGCACCCTCCCGCCTTGCCCATCTGGTTGAATATCTCAAAGAGGCCCTTTTCGTCCATGTTCATGGTGATGTACAGCTTCCCGCACCCCGTTTTCATCTCCTTCGTGATGCCCACGAGCGAGTCGGGCCGTGGCCTCGGGCCGACCATCTTTTCCAGGTCCAGCCTTTTTGCCCCTTCCCGGCCGTCGGTGAGCGCTGTCTTCCCCACGGTAAGCACCTGCTCCTCTCTCGACCCGTCCCTGTAGACGGTCACCCCCTTGCACCCGAGCTCGTAAGCGAGGTGGAATACGTCGGAAACGTCCTCTTTCGTGGCCTGGTTGGGAAAGTTGACCGTCTTGGAGACGGCATTGTCCACGGATTCCTGGAATGCGGCCTGCATCCGGAGATGCCAGGTCGGTGAGACATCGAAGGCGGTAACGAATACATCTCTCACCCCGGCGGGGAACTCGTCGAAATCGATGATCGAGCCGCTTTCGGAAACTTTTTCCATCAACTCTTCGGAATAGAGCCCCAGGTTTCTGAGTTCCTCCTCAAAAATCGGGTTCGCCTCGAGGAGCCTGTCGTTGTCCATGACGTTTCGCACGAACACGAGGGCGAAGAGGGGCTCGATGCCGCTCGAGCAGGACGAGATGATGCTGATCGTGCCTGTCGGCGCGATGGTTGTGGTGGTGGCGTTTCTCAGCGGCATCTTTCCGTTTCCCGCATAAATGCTGTTCGAGAAGTTGGGGAAGGGCCCCCGGGTTTTGGCCAGCTCCCGGGAAGCTCTTTCCGATTCCTCCTGTATGAAGCTCATGACCTCCCTTGCCGTGGTGAGGGCCTCCTCCGTGTTGTAGGGTTTCCTGAGCCGGAGGAGCAGGTCGGCGAACCCCATGACGCCGAGGCCGATTTTCCGGTTGCTCAGGGTCATCTCCCGTATCTCCGGGAGGGGGTAATTGTTCATGTCGATCACGTTGTCGAGGAAACGCACGGCCTGAAACACCCTGTCGCGCAGCTTTTCGTAATCGATCGCGTACCCTTCCCCATCCCTCGTCACCATCCGTGCCAGGTTGATGGAGCCGAGGTTGCAGGATTCGAAGGGGAGGAGCGGCTGCTCACCGCAGGGATTGGTGCTCTCTATCTCCCCTTCGCCGGGGGTAGGGTTGTCCCTGTTTATTCTGTCCAGGAATATTATCCCCGGTTCTCCGTTCTTCCACGCCGACTCGACGATTTTGCCGAACACGTCCCGCGCGTTGAGGTAGTCGGTTATCTGCCCGGAGCTGGGGTTGACAAGGGGGTACTCGGCGTTTTCCAGAACCGCCTGCATGAACTCTTCCGTGACCCCCACGGATATATTGAAGTTGTTCAGCCGGCTGTTGTCCTGCTTGCAGGTGATGAACTCGCAGATGTCGGGGTGGTCCACCTTCAGGATCCCCATGTTGGCCCCCCTCCTCGTTCCCCCCTGCTTGATGGTCTCCGTGGCCGCGTCGAAGACGGTCATGAAGGATATCGGGCCCGACGAGATGCCCTTCGTCGACCTCACCACGTCGTTTTTCGGCCTCAGCCTCGAGAAGGAAAAGCCCGTGCCCCCCCCGCTTTTGTGAATCAATGCGGTGTATTTGACGGCGTCGAAGATCGACTCCATGGAGTCGTCCACGGGGATGACGAAGCAGGCGGAGAGCTGCTGGAGCTCCTTTCCCGCGTTCATCAGGGTGGGAGAGTTGGGCATGAATTCCAGGGAGTTTATCATGCGGTAGAATGTCTCGGCGCACTCCAGGACTTCCCGGTAGCCCTTTCCGTAGTGAATCCCCTCTGCGAGGGCGATGTTGTAGGATACGCGGGCAATCATGTCCTCCGGGGTTTCCACGGTAGCTCCCTCCTCGTCCTTCTTGAGATAGCGCCTTTTCAGAACGCGAAGCGAGTTTTCGTTAACGGGCATGTTGCCATACTTCTCCACCATCTGCCTCTTCCATTCTTCTGGAGGATGCTGCGGTATCGTCTCGACGGACTGCTGCGCCCCGGCCCCCCGTTTTCCCGCGGGCACGCTTTCACTTTGAAGAGATTGTTCCCTCAATGACATGACCCAACTCCTTTAGTATATTATAACAATATTCGTAATTGCGGAATATATTGTAGTTGCAAAGTGAATGTATACAAGATATTGTGTTGTTTCGCGCGTGTCAAGGATAATTTGCCGGATATTTTTTCCCCTTCTATCCTGTTAAAAGTGAAGAGAATTTTCTGCTTTTTGCAGCGTTATTTCGGGATGTGGGCCCGTAGTTTTTCGACGAGCGCCCTGCAGAGTTCCGGTGATGGAGGCTGATTTTTGAAAAGATACCGCTCCAGGTCGGCGTCCTCCTGCCGGAGTATCTTTAGGAACTCCATCCTCGTTTTCCCGTCCATGCCCATCCACTCTCTTTCGAAGAAGTCAGAGAGGATCGTTTCCAGCTCGCGTGTGGAGCGCCTCATGCTGAGGTACCTGGCCTCGCGCCGGAGAAGCTCATCCGCCGAATTCTTCAGCATGTGAAGATTTTAACAGAGAGCGGGCAAATGTGCTTGATTTTCTCGTTTGTATGGTATAAATCTTATAATATATTGTAGTGCATACAGTCGACAGTATAATATGTAGCGATTATTGATATTTTAAGGAATAGCGCATTGGGACCGAGCCCTCTTTCTCAACAAAAATGCCGGAGAGGAGACAGGCAATGAAGAACCATGCGTCCCTGTCTGTGCGGGTTGCGGCTTTCCTGTTTTTGGCTATCTTCCTGTTTTCCGGTGTGATTTCTACCCGGTTGCTGGCTGAGCCCGCATCGAGCGAGTGTTTCGATTGCCATGGAAGCGATGATATTCTGGGATGGGGTGAGGATGAGGTGGTCGAAAACACCACGCCTGCGGAAAAGCTCCCGCAGGCTCACTTCGTCACGATACCCGATATTTCGTCCTTTGTGGATGAAAAACGGTATGCCTCCTCCGTCCACGGGGACCTCTCCTGCACTGACTGCCACAGCGATGCCGATTCCGTGCCCCACGGGCGGTACTTGAAGCCCGTGGTCTGCGGGGAATGCCACGAGGGGATCAGCGAGGTGTATGCAAATTCGAGGCACGGTCTTGCCCGGGACGAGGAGAGAGTCCTCTACGCCCCCGGTTGCTCTGATTGTCACGGTGCCCACTATGTCAGTGAAATTGAAGCGCCCCCGTCGCCCGTCTACTTCAGCAATCTTCCCGGCACCTGCGGGAGATGTCACGGAAACAGCGAGTTCGTGAAGAAAGCCGGCATCAGCCTGCGCGAGGTCTACGCGCTCTATGAGCAGTCGATCCACGGAAGGGCCGTGAGCGCGAAGGGCCTGAGCATATCGGCAACCTGCGTCGACTGCCACGGATCCCACGACCTGCTCAGGGCGGGGGATCCCGAATCTACCGTCTTCAAAAAGAACATCCCCGCCACCTGCGGAAAGTGCCATTACGGCATCTACTCCGTCTACATAGAATCGACACACGGGAGGGCTGCAACAAAGGGCCTTCCCGATGCGCCCGTCTGCACCGACTGTCACGGGGAGCACGAAATCGCCCCTTCCGTTGAGGCGGCGTCGTATGTTTCCCCCCTCGCTATTTCCACGACCACCTGCCCCAGCTGTCACGATGCGCAGCGCATCGTGAAAAAGTTCGGCCTGGAGACCGGGAGAACCCGGTCCTACCGGGAGTCCTATCATGGTCTGGCCCAGAGACTGGGTGACCAGATGGTGGCAAACTGCTCCTCCTGCCACGGTTCCCATGCGATATACCCCTCCTCGGACAGGCGCTCGACGGTTTTTGCGGGCAACCTGAAGATAACCTGCGGGCAGTGCCATCCCGGGGCCTCGGAGAAGTTCGCCTCCGGCACGATCCATGGCGGGGGAGCGGGAATTGGCGAAGTGGTGAAGAGGCTGGTGAAGTATTTCTATATCTGGCTCATCGTCCTGACGATCGGGTTCATGCTGGTGCACAACGGGCTTGATTACGTGAAAAAGATCAGGGTTCACATGAAGAGACAGAGGCTGGAGCGGAGCTATGAGAGGATGAACAGGATCGAGAGGGTTGAACATTTCTTCATGATCCTGTCGTTCTTCGGTCTCGTGATCACCGGCTTTGCCCTGAAATTCTCCTGGTCGATTCCCTTCCTTGAAAAGGGGGACAACGAGTTTTTTCGCAGTTTCCTCCACCGGGGCTTTGCTCTCCTCATGGTGGCTGTGTGCCTCCATCACCTCGGCTACCTCGTCTTCGACCCGAAGGGGAGGAAACTCTTCGTCGATATGATGCCCCGGTACAAGGATGTGAAGGACATGATCCAGGCCATCAGGTATTACCTCGGCCTGGCCAAGGAGCGGCCCGCCTTCGACCGGTTCGGCTACGTGGAGAAGCTGGAATATTTTGCCCTCATCTGGGGGTCGGTCGTCATGATTGCCACGGGCTTTATCCTCTGGTTCGAAGAGGAGTCGATGCGCCTCATCCCCATGTGGGGCATCGATGTTGCGACGATCATCCACTATTACGAGGCGATCCTGGCCACCCTGGCGATCATTGTCTGGCATCTTTACTTCGTCATGATAAACCCGGACGTGGCTCCCATGTCCTTTACCTGGATCGACGGGAAGATATCGCACCACCACATGGAGATCGAACATCCCCTGGAACTCAAGAAGATGGAAGGGACCGGGGGAGATAAGGGGGATAAGGGAAAAAAGGGCAGTGAACTGAGCGTCACAACCTCACCACCTTAGAAAAAGGGGAAAAAATGTCCCGGACGAATGTGATGGTGTTCGTGTGTTCCCTGATTGCCCTGCTCGCCGCACCCCCCGCGTCTGCTGCCGGAGGGGATGCGCTGAAGGTTTCGCAGTGCCTCTCCTGCCACGGGAAAGAGGGACGGGAGACAGGAGCAAGGGAGAGGGGGGCACCCCCCATCGTCGATCCCGGTGTGCTGGAGAGGTCGGTCCATTCCGGGTCGCGCTGCGCGTCCTGCCATGCCGGGGCAGCCGAAATTCCCCACAGGGAAAAGCCGGGGAGGGTGACGTGCGGCTCCTGCCATGAAAGCGCGGCGAGCTCCTACCAGGCCAGCATTCACGGGATGGATTACCTGAAGGGGGAACGGGACGTTCCCGGCTGCACCACCTGCCACGGGAAGCACGATGTCTTGTCCGTCGACGATCCCAGGTCCGTTGCCTTCTCCCTCAATATCGTGGACGTGTGCCTGGGCTGTCACGAGGACGAGCAGGTAGAGATGGAGCACGCGCTGCCGGGGGCCGAGTACTTCAAGGCATACAGGGATTCTGTCCACGGGATGGCCGTGAAGAGAGCCGGCTTGAACGTAGCTGCCGTCTGTCCCGATTGCCACGGAAACCACAAGATCCTGCCCGCCGATAACCCCGGGTCGAAGGTGAACAGGCTCCAGATACCGTCGGATTGCGGGAAGTGCCATCCGGGGATACAGAAGGATTACGACGAATCTATCCACGGAAAGGGCCTGCGGGCCGGCATCATGGATTCTCCCGTCTGCACCGACTGTCACGGTGAGCACACCATAGTCAAGGTCACCGACCCCTCGGCGAAGGTCTATGCGAAGAATATTCCCAGGACCTGCGGGTCCTGTCACGAAAGCGAGGTAATATCCTCGCGGTACGCGCTGCCAAAGAAGCGTTTTTCCACCTACATGGATTCCTTCCACGGGATAGCCCTGGAGTTTGGCATGACGAAAACGGCAAACTGCGCTTCCTGCCACGGCTACCATCTCGTCCTTCCCTCATCGGACCCCAAGTCGCAGGTAAACGTGAACAACATCCCCACCACCTGCGGCCAGTGCCATCCGAAGACATCCGTCAATTTCGCCCGGGGCAAGATCCACGTGGAGGTGTCGAGGGAGGGGCACAAAGGGGTCTGGATGGTGAGGGTCTTCTACACACTCTTTATCACCGCCCTCGCCCTGCTCTTCATCCTCCACATCGGCTTCGATCTGGTGCAGAGGAAACGGGACAGGAAGGGGAAACGCGCCGGCAGCGGGGAGGAACGAGGGTGAGAGTTTTCGAGTTCGATGAAGACAGGGAGAAAGAGAGGTACGTGGAGATAATGCCCGTATTTTTCCGGGTTCAGCACCTGATACTGATGATCACCGTTGGCGTGCTGTTCCTGAGCGGTTTTACGGTCCTGTTCCACCGGACGAGGGCAAGCGAGCTGCTCGTGGCCATGGAGGGGGGCGTCGAGGTGAGGGGGCTCCTCCACCGGTCTGCTGCCGTGGTCCTTTTGTTTCTCGTGCTCTATCATCTCTACTACATCCTCTTTTCACGGGAGGGGCGGGAGGAGTTTCAAAAGCTGAAGCTGCAAAAAAAGGACATTGCCGACTTCATCGGCGTGTTGCGGTTCAGCCTGAGGTTGAGCGATGTCTATCCCGATCTCGACCGGTACAGCTACAAGGAGAAGTTTCAGTACTGGGGGGTAAACACGGGACTTTTGATCATGATCCTGAGCGGCTTCATTCTCTGGTTCGAAACGGCGAGCATGCTGCTCTTTCCCAAGTGGGTCCTCGATATCGTCCTGATCATCCACGGTTACGAGGGAATGATCGTCTTTATCATCCTGCTTTTCTGGCATCTCTACAACGTGCACTGTTCCCCGGGCAACTTCCCCATGAACCGGGTATGGATAACGGGGAAGGTGGACAGGGAGTTGTATTCCCGTGACCGGCGGGGATACACGGGAAAAAAGTGAATGGGAGGGCATGAAATGAGTCCGGCAGTCAGGAGAACACTGGTCGTTGCCTCGTTGATTTTTGTGGCCGCCATTTTCGGGGGAAGGGGAGAGGCAAAGATCTCCCTCGAAAAATGTACCATCTGTCACGGAAAATCTGAGTTCAGAAAGGTTCTCGTAGACGGGAAAGTGCGAAATCTTTACGTGACCCAGACGAGTCTCATGGGGTCGGTTCACGAAAAAAAGGGCTGCGTGGACTGCCATTTCGACGTGATGGAGATTCCCCACAGGCAGAGGCCCAAGAAAGTTACCTGCACTCATTGCCACTACAAGGGAAATCCCGAGGGGGCGCCGCAATCCGATGTGTATCTCGAGTATTTCAAGAGCATTCACGGCCAGAAGATAGCCCAGGGCAACGACAAGGCCCCTCTCTGCCAGGATTGTCACGGTTCCCACGATATAAAGCACACCAAGGTTCCCGGGTCGAGGGTATCGAAAGAGCACGTGGCAGAGACGTGCGGAGCCTGCCACATGAAGATCTATGCGAACTTTGCCTCGAGCATACACGGCGTGAAGGCCGCCGAGGGCAACCGGGATGCCCCCTCCTGCCCCGACTGCCACGGGGAGCACAATATATACCAGCACCTTGATCCCAAGTCCACCGTGTACGCCACCCACGTGCCCGTTCAGTGTTCGAAGTGCCATGCATCTGTCGCCCTCATGAGCAAGTACGGGATAGACGCAGAGCCCGTGGAGACGTACGAGGAGAGCTTTCACGGCGTGGCGAGCAAGTTTGGCGCAAAAACCGTTGCGAACTGTGCTTCCTGCCACGGCACGCACGACATACGCCCTCCCGAGGATCCTCTCTCGATGGTCAATCCCCAGAATGTCCCGAAGACCTGCGGGCAGTGCCATCCCGGGGCCAACGCGAATTTTGCCGCAGGCAAGATGCACATCGACGCTTCGAAGCGGGATGCGGGGATCGTATATTACGTGGCGGCATTTTTCAAGTACCTGACGATTATGACGATGCTCGCCCTTATCGTGCACATATTCCTCGACCTCTATGGCAGGACGAGGAGGTTCAAGGAAGGCAAATAATTTTTTCTCGAGGGGTGAACCGATGGATTTGAGAGAAAAGGGGTATGAGGATCAAATAGACGAGGAGGTGGAGAGGGAACTCGATCAGCTCTCGGATGATTTGACCGAGGACGACAGGGACCGTTTGAGAGAGGTGGTGAGGGAGCGGGTGCACAGCGAGATGAGAAAAGAGGCGGAGAAGCTCCGGGAGGAGAGAGCGAGTGAGCTGAAGAAGAGGGCCCGGGAGGAGAGGAAAAAACTCGAAAAGAGAGAGAAGGAGGAGGAAGAGTATTTCATCAGGTTAAACAGGAACTTCCGATTCCAGCACATGGTCATGTTCACGGCCTGTTTCCTGTTGATCTTCACGGGACTCCCGCTGAAATTTCCCGATTTTTTCATATCCCAGATTCTCATGAAGATTTTTGGAGGGATTCGGGGCAGCACGCTGATTCACCGGATAGGTGCGATACTTCTCATCTACTTCATGGTTCACCATTTTTTTTACTGCATTTTTTCAAGAGATGGGAGGAGGGATTTCATCAAGCTCATACCCGTTCCGAAGGATGTCAGGGATCTGGTGATAAATGTGAAGCATTTTATCGGGAAAAATCCGGAGCGGCCGAAGTTCGACCGTTTCAGTTACATAGAGAAGTTTGACTACTGGGCTGTCTACTGGGGCTGCGTCATCATGATCGGCACGGGTCTTCTGCTCTGGTTCGAGGAAATAACCATGAAGTACATCCCCAAGTACTGGGTGGATATTGCGAAAGAAGCCCACTCGGACGAAGCGCTCCTTGCCACGCTTGCCATCGTGATCTGGCATTTTTACAACGTCCACTTCAATCCCGACAGGTTTCCCGGGTCGCTCATGTGGTGGCACGGCAAAATTTCGAAGCATGAGATGATCGAGGAACACCCGCTCGAATACGAACGGATGATGAGAGAGAGAGAAGAGCAGGAAAAAAGCGTGGAGGTCGAGACGAAATGAGGGAGATGATAAGGGGATTTTTCGACTGGGTGTATACCTACAAGAAAACGCTCACCAAGGTGGTTATCGTCCTCGCCATTTTCTTCATTGCCTTCAACGGGCTCTTTTTCGTGTCCGCCTACTACCCCAAGTCCTGCATCGTCTGTCACTACATGGACCCGTTCTACGATCAGTGGAAGACTTCCAGGCACTCGGGCGTGAACTGTCTCGAGTGTCATGATTTCAAACCGCTCTTCATCACGGTGACGACGATAAAGTACCTGACCAATCTCTACAATCCGAAGCCCCACGCGGTAGTCGACAATGCTGCATGCACGGCCCAGGCATGCCACGCGAGCCGCATCGACAAGCCGGAGGAGTATCTCACCGGCGATATTATCTTCAATCACCGGGAGCACATGACGAAGCTGAAAAGGGGCGAGAGCCTGCGCTGTACCTCCTGTCATTACCAGATCGTCCAGGGGGAGCACATTTCGGTGGACAAACGGGTCTGTTTCCTCTGCCACTTCAAGGGGATGAGCAAGGGACAATCTATCGGAGGCTGCCCTTCCTGTCACGGAACGCCCAAAAAGGTCGTGGAGAGGGAGGGGTTCTACTTCTCCCACGATTCCTACCTGAAAGTCGGCGTCGAGTGCAAGGAGTGTCACATAAATGTGGCAACGGGAAGCGGAGATGTCCCGGAGGGCAAATGCTTCGAATGCCACGTGGCACGGGACCGGGGGAAGTATGACCAGCTGGCCCTGCACAGGAATCACGTAACCGCCGGAGGGTTCGAGTGCCTGAAGTGCCACGAAGAGATAAAACACGGGGAGGTCGAGCTCGTCAGGGTATTCGAGGTCAAGTGCGACACCTGCCACAAAAAACTCCACTCCAATCAGAAGGAGATGTACATGGGAACGGGGGCGCGGGGTGTTCCCGATACCCCCTCGAGGATGTTTACCGCACAGGTTGCCTGCGACGGATGCCACACGCAGGCGGTTCAGGAAGTCGAGGGGGGGATACGTGTCAGGGGGGAAAAGCGCCTCATGGCAGAGAAAAAAAGCTGCGTGGTGTGTCACGGCGAGAACTATGACCACATGGTCGATGACTGGATCGCCTCGAGCAGGCAGCTCGAAGAAATGATGGACAGGGTTCGGGCCGAGGCCGGGAGGGTAAACGGGAAGGCGCACGACAGCCCCAACGCCCGGTACGTGGAGGCTATGGTCGACGACATACAGTACAACTATGAGTTTTTGATGTCGGGGCGCGGGGCTCACAATATCGAGTACGCCTGGAAGATCGTGAAGACGGCCCACACGCAGATGGACATTGCAACGAACCTGCTCGGGCAGCCCCCCGTTGCGAGGCCTCCCTTGATCGAAAAAGATTCCGGATATTGTACCGAGTTCTGCCATGCCAGGCTGGGCGTTCCCGGTACGGTCAATTTCCAGGAGATGCAGCTCGATTTTCCCCACCAGACCCATATCAGGGATATCGGGATCGAGTGTGTTGCCTGCCATTCGCCGAAAGAGCACAAGATGCGCATCGTGACGAAGACGGAGTGCATGTCCTGCCACCACGAGGCCATGGACGTGGAGTGTTCGGAGTGCCACGGTGCACAGGCCAGGCTCTACGCGGGGGATGTAACGGTCGAGGGGATCGTCTCCGCTCCCGACTACATGAAGGAAGGAGATGTGGGTTGCTCCGAATGCCACGATCTGAAAAGCGACCGGCCCCAGAACGTGGTCACGGTGAAAGAGAAGTGTGCAGGCTGCCACGACGGCGATGAGTCCTACGCCGAAATGGCCCTCACCTGGGAGAAGGAGATACTCGAGCTGGAGAATCGCATAGCCGTGGACCTGGAGGAGGCCACCGACCTGGTGCAGAGAAGAAGGAGGCTCGGGAGGGATACGGCAAAACTCGAAGCCCTTCTTGAGTCGGCACGTACGTCCTATGCGCTGGTCTCCAGTGGACGGGGAATTCACAACTTCGAGATGTCCAGCGCCATGCTCGAAAAAGCCCTCGCCGATCTCGAGGTGATCCTGGAGAAAAAGTAGGGAAATCCGGCTGGCCCACAGGCACGGGGAGACAGAGAATGGGATCCGGCGGTTTCTGCCGCCTTATTTCTTCGCCGTTATCTTTTCGAGCAGAGCGAGCGCTTGCCGGGTGTCACTTTTTACCTTGTCCAGGACCTCCAGGGCGTAGTCGGCGTTGTGGAAGCCGTTGCCCAGCTTCACGAAGCGGTAGTTGTACCGGGCCCTGTTCAAAAGGATTTTGGCGTTTCTGAAGTCGTGGTTCTTGAGCTTGACCTCCTTGGCCATCAGGGATGCTTTCTCCAGGAGGGGAGCCACTGCTGAAAGCCCCTCCTCGATGGACTCCTTCCACTCGTCGAGAACGCCTTCGTATTCGTCTCCGTGACAGCCGATGCAGGCTGCTTCAGAGGCTTTGTAGGTCTGTCCGGTAAACTCCTCTTCATCCAGCTTTGCCGTCGAGACCTTGTGGCAACCGATGCAGTCTACCTGGGCGAGGAACATGGCTGCCGGCATTTTTTCCACGCCCTTTGCCCCCCTTCCCATGTAGATCTGCTTGGTAGCCTGGTGTTTGTTCTCGTGGCAAATTGAGCAGTCATACTCGAGTGGCTCGACGGAGGTCCTGACCTTGTGCTTTATCTCGAAGTGGCAGTGGTTGCAATCGAGGAAGTGCTCCGTCACGTGGTTTTTGTGAACGAAATCGATGTTTTCATATTCCTTGATCCTCTCCTCTTCGTTGTGGCACTGGTAGCACCTGTCCACGGGTGCCTCTCCCCTGCCCTGAATGGCGTCGAGATGGCAGTTCTGGCAGTCCACGTGCCGTTCGCTGACGAAGTCGCCGTGATTGAAGGCGATTCCCTCGTACCTGATGTCCTGTTCGGGAGCGGTGTGGCACGACGGGCATCCCCCGATGGGAAGTTCCTCACGACCGGTGACTTTCCCCTTGAAATGACAGAGAAAGCAGGTCGAGTCGGTCACCTCCATGTGGTTTCCCACCACGATCTGGCTGTGGCAGGATGTGCAGCGAAGCTTTTTCCCCCTTCTCTCCTGTGTCAGGTGGGGTTTGTGGTCGAACTTTATCCCCCTCCTGAAAATGGCTTCGCCCTCTAAAAGCCTCGTTTCGTGGCAGCCCTTTCTCAGGCAGCTCACGTCGCTGATTTCCGCATATGGCTTCGAGCTGTAGGTCCTCGTTACGTACTTGACGACCTGGGAGAGGGCCTGGAATTTGAGCCAGAGCTTCTCTCTGAGCTCGGGGGGATAGTGGCAGTCCACGCAGGGCACGTGGTTGTGGCTCGATGTTTCCCATGCCTCGTAATAGGGTTTCATGATGTGGCAGGAATTGCAGAAGGAGGGGCTCGTGGAGAACTCGAACATGCCCATGGAGAATATGAGGGCAAGGACCCCTAAAAACCCCAGAAACTTGAAGAACCGGGGCCTTATGTGGAGCTTGTCTTCTTTTCCAACGGGAACGTGCATCCCCAGAACTTCGAGTATTTTGCTCTTCCTGTTGCCCTTGGCGGTATCCTTTCTTCCTTCATCGTCTCCCGTCATGGTCGTCCCTTCCCTGGTATCACCGATATGTTCTCTTTTATTTCACAGAAAGTGGGTACCTGGCAACCCGTTTTCCTCGAAATGGCGCATCAGGGCAGTTGAGAAAACGGGGAGTCATTCCTCACTCCTGTCCAGTTGAAACAACTTTACCACCAGCAGGCCGGCAAAGAGTAAGAGAAGTGTCACCGCGACCGTTGCGACTCTCTTCCTCCTTTCTTTCTCTGCCCGGATCGTTTCGAACTCCTCCTGGGCTATCTTCACCTGGTCCCGTGCATCGGCAAAGAGGGGCCGCAGGATCTCGAGGTCGACGGCGTGGGTAATGGGGATCATCTGAATGTAGGCCGCCCTCAGGGCCGACTCGGCATTGTTGAGCCTTTCCGCGCTCCTGCCCGCATCGCGCGCCTCCTGCGCCCGTATCACGATCTCGTCGACGGAGCTTTTCAACCCTTCGAGGCGCTCTTTTAACTCCTGCCCCAGAAGATATTCCGCCCCCTCCTCCTCGTGACAGAACCCGCATTTTCCCGGTTCCGTCCCGCTGAACAGCTCGAGGCTCGGGTAAGCGTTGCTGTGGTTCCCGTGACAGTCGACGCACCGTGGCTCCCCCGTTTCATTGACTGCCCTGGCGTGGGGCCCCGCGTTGAAAAAGCGGTAGATGTTCGTGTGGCAGCTTCCGCAAACGTTAGCCACCTCGTCGACTCCCGGTGGTCTGGCCCCGTGTATGCCGTGACAGGTGGCGCAGCTGGGCACGATCAGGGGGTTTTTCCCCCTGATCTCTCCGTACAGTATCTTCCCGTGATACCCTTTCCGGTAAATCTCGTACTGGTCGTGCGGCTTGCCGTACCTGTCCATGAGCTCCTTGTCTGCGTGGCACTTCGCGCACGTCTCCGGGACGTTCGTATGAAAGACCGTCGACCGTGGGTCGTTTTTTTTCCGTATCTCGTGAACGCCGTGGCAGCTGATGCACGTGGCGACCCGCGTGTTCCCCTGGTTGAGCAGTCTGCCGTGTTCGCTCGTCAGGTACTCGTCGTACTGATCCGTTCTCAGGTTGTATTGCCGCATGAGATTCACGTCCGAGTGGCACGATGCGCAGAGGCGGGCGGATTCGGCGGGAGTGAAGGAGCCAACGAACCCGTAATCCTCGCTCATCGAATCATTCGTGGAGGTAAAGGGGTTTCCTCCGTGGCAGGAATCGCAGGTTACGCCCACCTTGCTGTGGATACCCAGCTGCCAGCCTACGGCAGAATCTTTCAGGTTTCCGCCCAGCCGGACGTGGCAGTCGTAGCAGCTGTTCTCATCTCTTCCCTGGGCAGAGCAGGGCTGGGTGAAGAAAAACAGGGCAGCCGCGACTATCGGGGCGATGATCAAAACGTACGGGCGTCTGCGGGGAACGACCCACCCACGATCGGGTTCCCATCTGCTGCAATTTCTCACCAGTAGTACCCCCAGAAGGTCAGGATGATGTACGTCACGATGATCACGACGCCTATGCTCATGGCACGCGGGCGATGGCCCGGCCGGGGTGAGGGGTTCCTGTCGAGAAAGGGGAGAAACAAGAGCAGCAGTGCCCCTGCTCCCTGGCCGATGACCCCGATGAACTTGGGTGCCCATGGCCCCAGGAAGCTGAAACCGTCTGCCAGCTTGAGAAACTGGTAGGCTGCGAGAAAATACCAGTCCGGTCGAATGCGGTCGGGGGAGATGAACGGGTCCGCCTTGGGCAGCATGGGAGGGGGCACGGTGGATGAGAGGAATATGAGAATGGCAAGGACCACCGATATCTGGATGACCTGCTTGATTATGTGGTGGGGGTAGAACGGTTCGTGGCCGTAACGCCACTGTTTGCCCCTGTTTTCTTCACTCTCCATTACGTTTCCCCGTTAGAGCGGGTCTGCAATACCGAGTCTCCGGACCATTAAAAAGTGTATCGCCAGGAAAATCATCAGTATTCCGGGCAGTATGACCACGTGGGATGCGAAAAATCTCGTCAGTCCGAGCTGGCCTACTTCAAGGCCGCCCCGGACGAAAAACTTCAGGGTTTCCCCGATGAGGGGAATCGCCGACATGCCGTCCGTCGCAACGGTAGTCGTCCAGTAGGAAAGCTGGTTCCACGGGAGGAGAAATCCCGAAAATCCAAGGAGAAGGGTGATGATGAAGAGAACGACTCCTGATACCCAGGTGAACTCCCGCGGGGATTTGTACGCGCCGGTGAAAAAGATCCGGATCATGTGGAGGATCACGGCGCCTATTAAAAGGTTCGCCCCCCAGTAGTGCAGCCCCCGGATCAGCCAGCCGAAGGGCACCTGGTTGGTTATTTCTATGATGCTCTGGTATGCTTCGGCGGTCGTGGGCCGGTAGTAGAGAAGCAGGAGGATTCCCGTCGCAAACTGGAGTATTATCAGGACGAGGGAAATTCCCCCCAGGCAGGCCAGAAGATTGCTTTCGAGCCGTGTCCGGTAGTTCGGGGAGGGTTTCTTCAATTGCCGGGCCAGGGCCTCGTCGAAATCGAGGCGGTTGTCGAGAGAACCGTAGAGAAACCCGAACAGGGACACGAGGTTTACTATATCGACGAGCGCCTTCCCCTTGGCCTTCGCTTCCTCTTCTTTTCGGCTCTCCTCCCGATTGTCCTTATCGGGGCTATCCATGATGTGGCTCACCCTCCCAAAACGATTTTGTCCTGCGCGATCCTCACGGGATAGGAAACCAGGGGACGGGGGGGAGGTCCCGCGATGACGTTTCCGCTGAAGTCGAATCTTCCGTCATGGCACGGGCACTGTATGAAGCCCTCTTCCCGATATTTCACCAGACAGCCCAGATGGGGGCATATTGCCGAAAGGGCGATGACCCTGTTTCCCAGGCGTATGAGTATCACCTTGTCTTCCTTGTAGTTGACTACTTTGTAGCCGTTTTGGGGGACGTCGTCAAGGGGCAGAGAGAACTCTCCCGTGCCGCTCGACGCGCCCTTGTAGGGCCAGAGATAACTCAGTACGGGGTAGAGGGAGCAAAGGGCAAAGAGGCCCCCGAAAAACCCGATGAGAATGTTGATAAAGCCTCTCCGGCGTATTCGAACTCTTTCAGAATTGTCTTCCACGATCCTTCCCGTCACTCCTCAACGAACGCTTCGTACCCGTCCTCGTCCATCAGGCTGTTGATTTCATCCTCGTCTGACAGTTCTATCTCAACGAGCCACCCCCTCCCGTAGGGGTCGACGTTGATTATGCTTGGGTCGTCGAGGACGCGCTCGTTGACGTTCATGATCATCCCGGAGATGGGAGAGATGAGCTCGACGATTGCCTTTTGCGATTCGATCTCTCCGAAGGTGTCCCCCGCGTCGATGTAGGTTTCCACCTCAACCGGGACGAATTCGACGGCCTCTCCAAGCTGGTCCTGGCCATATTCCGTTATCCCGAGCTTTACCCGGTTTTCCAGAACGAGAACCCAGATGTGGTCCTCTGAGAACTTCAACTCGGATGATTCCATGGAACCCTCGATCACGTTTTTGCCCGTTTATTTTTATATTATGAAAAATTGACCTGTCAATCGCTTTTTGTTACCCCGACCATTTTCTGCGTTTCTTCTGCCGGCAGCGTCGAGCGACAAATCTTTTTCACCGCTGCTGTCGGGAGGGCACGTGATGCCCCCGGCAGATGGGTCAAATAGGAGTGGATTGATAAGATATCATCTATTATGATACATCCTGGTATTGCCGTGAAGGACACGAGGCATGCCCCGGTATCCCGGGAAACGGCAGCTCCCGGCCCTCTTTGCTCCCGGAAAGGTACAGGAGGGAATAGGGGGTTTCACGGGCAGCCGGTATTTCATGACGGACGGGCAAGATGAAAATCAGGGACCTTTTCCGGGAAAAGAGGACGTTGCTCTCCTTTGAGTTTTTCCCCCCCAAGAATCCTGAGAGCGAACATATCCTCGATGAGACGGTGAGCATTCTGAGCCGGTTCAATCCCGACTTTGTCTCGGTTACCTTCGGGGCCGGAGGAAGCACGAGGGACAGGACCCTTGACTGGACCCTGCGGATCAAGGAGCACTACCATCTCAACGTCATGATGCATCTCACCTGCATCGCATCGTCGCTTGCCGATATTCAGGAGATCATAAAGCGACTGAAGTGGCACGGGATAGAAAACGTCCTGGCTCTCCGGGGGGACCCACCGAAGGATTTCCCCCGGGATAAGATCAAGCGCCACTTCCAGTACGCGTATGAGCTGGTCGAATATCTGCGCGAATTAGATACATTTTCCATCGGCGTGGCCGGGTATCCCGAGGGGCACATCGAAGCCGTCTCCATCGAAAAGGATCTCGAGTATCTGAAGATGAAGGTAGATGCCGGTGCCCACTTCATCATCACACAGCTGTTTTTCGAGAACAGCTATTTTTACGAATTCATCAACAGGGCCGCCCAGCAGAGAATAGCGGTGCCCATCATTCCCGGCTTGATGCCGATTGTCAACATAAAACAGGTGAAGAAGTTCACCGACATGTGCGGCGCAACCGTTCCCGACCGGATCATGGCGGATATGCAGGACAAGGATAGCGCCGACATGCTCAAGACAGGGGTCGACTATGCCATATCCCAGTGCCGCGAACTCCTGGAATTTGGCGTCGATGGCCTCCATTTTTATACGCTGAACAGGAATACGGCGACGGAGCAAATCCTCAATGAAATAGAGGGTACTATCCGGGATTAAAACGCTGGCCTTACGAGGTTTGCAGAGGCGTTTCGGAGCGCCTGCCGGGTTTTTCCCGCAGGAGAGTTACTGGGTTGTGATGCTTTTTCCCAGGCAGTCCTTGCAGGTACCGTGGAAGACGATCTGCACCGATTTTAGCTCCCCGAATTCATCCATCACGGATTTGGGAAAGATTTCTCTCTCGTTCAATCCCTGCACGTCGGTGATCGAGTCGCACTGCTCGCAGTGAAAGTGGGAATGGGGAGCCAGAAAGGTGCAAAACCTGGCGCTCTGGCTGTACTCGCTCTTGACTTCTATGATCTTCCTCTGCTCCTTCAGGATCTTAAGGTTCCGGTAAATGGTGCCGAGGCTTAAGTTGGGGATGATTTTTCTCGCCTCCTTGTAAATCCACTCGGCGTCCGGATGGGATCGAGTGTGCCTGAGAACGTTGTAGACAACAGCCCTCTGCCGCGTGTTTCTCCGCTTGACGTCTTTCATTTTTCCCCCCCTTCCAATAAAAGGCAATTTAATATATAATTAATTTTCCTAATAATGTCAAGAATCAATTGAGAAATCTTAGAATTAATGGCAGAATTGTTGCAATAAATCGGGTTTTAGCGGCGAAAAAAGGAATCGATCGCGGAGGGGTACCGAAGTCTGGCCGTAACGGGGTCGACTCGAAATCGACTTGGCGGTGATGAGCCGTCACGTGGGTTCGAATCCCACCCCCTCCGCCATTTTTTTATCGGTGAGATCGTGTGCCGGAAACCGGAAGGGAGTTTCAGGCCCCTCCGGGAGCGCCGCCCGCTTTTCCCTCCTCAGGATTCGAGGGCCTCTTCCCCGGATTTTCCCCACGCGGGGAGGATTTTCAGCAGTATGGCGAGGATGACGAAGGGCAGGATGAGCAGTGCGAGGGAATAGAGCAGGCCTTCAAGGCCCGTGATATCCATCTTGTATGTCGTAAGCCCTCTGAAGCTCTTGGAGAACATCTGCCCGCCGATGACGACGTTCCACCTCGTGCTGAAGATGCCGATCTGGATCAGAATGACCGTCACGAAGTAGAGCAGCTTTCTGAGTTCATCTTTAAAATCAAACACTTTTATGATAACCATGATCCCCAGGGGGACGAGCATGCCCAGGAGAACCTGCATGATGACCAGGCTCAGGAAGAGCTTGTTCATGACCAGCTCGGAGAGGATCTTGATCGACTCCTCACTCTCGTAGATACGGTGGATGAAATCGAGGAGCTCGAGGGAGAAATCGACGATAACCGCGTAGAACAGGAAGGATGCCGCCTTGTCGAGGCATTCCATGTCGATCGTCTTTCCCAGCAGGGGGATGATGATCATGTAGAGGAAGATGACGATTGCCACGCCTGAGACGATCGCAGAGAAGAGAAAGACGATGGGCATGAGGACGCTGCTCCACCAGGGATTCGCCTTGATGGAGCCGAAGATGAAGCCCACGTATCCGTGCAAAAGAAATGCCGATGGTATACCGATGATCGTGATGAACTTCAGGGCCTTGGCGTCGAACTCGAGCGCCTTCTCGCTTACGTCCCGGGAAAAGAGCGACAGCGCCCGGTGGATCCAGCGCATGGGGGGTTTTTCCTCCTCGGCCCATATGATGAGGTCCTTCCGGTACACGAACCAAATTTCCACCAGGAGAACGACCATGAGGTACCACGCGTAGACGAACCCGAACATCGCCATGGCAGAGCTGGTCTGGGGCGTGAGAAACATCTCGTAGGAGCGAAGGGGATGTCCGAGATGGGAGAGGAGCGGAAGGGGCGCCACGAGGAGGAAGGCGAGGGCGGTGAGCAGGGAGAGCCGGTAGAGCGGCTCCACCTCCTTCACGTTGAACACCTTCACGAGGGAGGCCAGGATGAAAGCGCCCGCGACGATACCCGTCACGTACGGGTATACGACGATGAGGAGACCCCAGTGGATTTCTATCTCGTTGGGATATATGTATCCCCCGATCTGGGGGAGAAGTTCGTACAGTTTCTGGGTCATTTCTACGTTCATCGTACCTCTCCGTCAAGGCTCGAATAGTAGACCTTCGGCTCCGTGTTGAGCCCCGGTTTCAGCACGTGGATCTTGTTCATCCGCTTGAACCGGGTGAGGGGGCTCGCGTGGCTTTTCAAGTCTCCGAAGAGCCTGGCCTGGGTCGGGCATACCTCGACGCAGGCGGGGAGCAGGCCCTTCTTGATCCGGTGGTAGCAGAAGGTGCACTTGTCGGCCGTGTGGGTTTCGGGGTGGAGGTATCGTGCGCCGTAAGGGCAGGCCTGGATGCAGTAGCGGCAGCCGACGCAGGTCTTGTTGTTCACGAGGACGACGCCATCTTCGGTGGAAAACGTCGCCCCCACGGGGCACACCTGGACGCAGGGTGGATGGGCGCACTGGTTGCAGAGCTTCGGCACGTTGAAGCTCCGCAGCACGTTCTTCTCGGTGATGACCTCCGCCTCCTGATGGGGGAGGATTCCGATGGCCTCGACGATGGTTCCCCCGTCCTGCTTTATGATGTAGCGCTCCACCCAGGTCCTGAAGAAGAACGGCTCCTTCGGCACGTTGTTTTCGTTCTTGCAGGCCGCAACGCACCTGACGCACCCGATGCACTTGTCTACCTGCACGCCGAAACCGTAGAGGGGCTTCTTTCCCGCTTCGATGGCCGATGCCCGGGCGACGCCTTTCAGCAGGGTCCCGCCGAACAGCCCTCCCGATACGACGCAGGTCATCAGATCTTTGAGAAACCGTCTTCTGTTCACTATTCTACCTCCGGCAGGTGCGGGTAGTGGCACTGCCAGCAGAGATATTTCTCCCCGTGGGTCTCGAGATCTACCTTCGGCGGACCCTTGACCTTCGATGCCGGACCGTGGCATTTTCCACAGAACTCCCTGCTGTCGGGTTTCGAGGGCTGATAACTTCTCGGCAATACCTTGTGCTTCTCGGGCACATCGTGACAGGTCGTGCACTCCAGGGTGACGTGGTGGGAGAGCGACTTGGTTCTCGCTATATCTCCGTGGCACGCGGAGCACTCCTTCGGAACGGTGGGCGGTTTCGGGTCGTGAGGGTCGTGACAGGAGATGCACGGTTTCAACGGGTTGTGAGCGGCGGGGTTTATCTGGGGAAACCCCCTCGGCCTCGACTGGTTGTAGGTGTGGCAGAGAGGACAGAACTTCCTTTCCCGGGGCGCCTGGGGCGTTACTTCGTCCGGATCCTGGGTGTGCCCGTAGGCGGGTCCATGGCAGGTCTCACAGGAGAGGTTTCTGTGGTACCCCGTCTTTTTCAGAGCATATTCATCCTCGTGGCATTCTGCGCAGGCGACTGCCCCCGCGTATTTGATCTCCTTTGCCGCTTCCCTTTCCTTGGTAGCTGCCCACTGGATATTCGTGTCCTTCATGGGAGGCGGTATGATGAACTTTATGGTGAACATCGCCCCGAAGATAAAAACGGCGAAAACAAAAATGATTCTCAGCAAAGCGTCGGGGAACTTCCGGAGAAAACTGTTTTTCTGATCGGGGACCTTTTTCAGGAAATCTTTCATGGTGGTGAGGACCCTCCTCGTGTCAAAGGGAAACCGCCAATTTTTCATGCCGAACGTAGCTCCCTCTCCCCTCATTCGAGACCGTGGGGATTGCGCAGGCGGGCTGCGCTCCGGGTGAAGAGGCCCGGTGAAGCAGCCCCCCCTCCTTGAGAAACCTATTTACCCTATCGAAACACGACAAGTCAACTCATATTTTCTTATTCCCATGCCGGTTCGCCCATCAGGGAGCTCTCTGCTTCTCTGCTTCAGGAAAAACCTTCCCCTGTCCACGGGGCACCTTCTGCGGCAAAGAATCGGCACCCTTTGCCATTCTTAAGAAGGGCATTTCTGCTGTGTCCCGGGGGTTCAGAAGTTCCTGGCCTGGGCTCTTGCCTTCTCTATTGCTTCCTTGAGCCTCTGCTCCGCAACCTGTTTGCCCCCGGCAAGGGTCGGTTCGACGAATATGATTTCCTTTATGTATTCGAAGCCGATGAATCTGAAGATGAGGTCCAGGTAATATCTCTGGTAGTCGAATGTCGCGGCGTGCGTTCCCTCCTGGTACTCTCCGCCCCGCGCAAGTATCAGCAGCAGCGGTTTGCCCGTGACCAGCCCCTTGAAGCCCTCCTCGGGCGTGAAGGAGAAGGTCAGCCCCGGCTGGACGATGATGTCCAGGTACTGTTTCAGCCGGTAGGGGATGGAGAAGTTCCACATGGGAGACGATACCACGAGCTTGTCTGCCGACTTGAACTCCTCTGCCCTCTGTCTCACGGCCTCCCATGCCCGGGCTTCCTCGTCTCCGTGGGGCTGTCCTCGAAACACCTTGTATCTCCCCGAAGCTGCCGTTCTGTCGAACGCCTGCAGGTCCTCCTGCCATATGTCAAGTCTCTCGATTGTGTCCCCCGGTTGTTCCCTGGCGTATTCCTCGAGAAATGCCTCTGCCACCCGCGCCGAGAATGAACGCTCCGACATCGGGCTTCCCTGAATGTGCAGCAGCTTCATGTTCCCCCCGTGTGTGATTTACATAACAATGTACTATCAATTTATTAAAATAAGAATAGTTTTTTCCGCTATTTTCCCGGCGAAGAGGTGTCGCAGGGCTCGAGCCCGCGGCGCAGCCGGTATCCCCTCCGGGGAAAATGGCATATCATGGGTGTTGCTATGGATATCGAGAATGAGGGCTCTTCTCCCGCGAACGGAGCGAAGGCGACGCAGCACGTGGTCGAGGCGGCGGACCTGAGGAAGTGCTTCGGTGACCTTTGCGCCGTTGACGGGATCAGCTTCGTCGTGAAGAAGGGTGAGTGTTTCGGGATACTGGGGCCCAACGGCGCTGGGAAGACGACGACGATACGGATGATCTACGGGTTGAGTCCCCTGACGGGAGGCCACCTTCGGGTGTTCGGCTTGAGAATTCCGGAAAGGGTGCGGGAGGTAAAGTACCGCATCGGCGTCTGCCAGCAGGAGGACACCCTGGACCCGCAGCTTACCGTCAGGGATAACCTCAGGGTTTTTGCCCGCTATTTCGACATATCGCCGAAGGTGGCGGACAAAAGAGCTGACGAGCTCCTGGATTTCATGGAGCTTGCGCAGAAAGCGCGGTCGAGGGTATCGGAAATTTCGGGAGGGATGAAGCGGCGCCTCCTTCTCGCCCGCTCCCTCGTCAACGAGCCGGAATTTCTCATCCTCGACGAGCCCACGTCGGGGCTCGACCCCCAGGCACGGCACCGGATATGGGAGCGGATCGATGACCTGAAAAGTGAGGGGATGACCGTGCTTCTCACGACCCACCACATGGACGAGGCCGAGAAGCTGTGCGACCGGCTGATCATCATGGACAGGGGCAGGATCATCGTCGAGGGCAACCCCGACAGGCTGGTGCGGGAGCGCGTGGGGGAGTGGGTCGTCGAGGTGAACCGGCCTTCGGAGGAGCTGTGCCGGTTCGTCGTGGAGGAGGGCCTTCATTTTGACGACACGGGACGGAGGATCATCATTTACGAGCAGGATGGCCGGGAGCTCTTTCACCGGATCAGCGAAGAGTTCCAGGCCGGGGGCACCACCCTGCGCCTGGCGAATCTCGAGGACCTCTTCCTGAAGCTCACGGGGAGGGAGCTGAGGGAATAGGCGAAAAGGGCCGCGGGGGCAGCCACCGTGACCATCTTTTCGGCAGGGTGGGTCCGGCAGGGAAAGCCGTTCGGAAAGTGTGGGTATTTTGATGTACGGGGTCGCGTGCGGAGAACGGAGGCGTGTTGCCGTGTCCGTCGATGGTGGTGCCGCGCTGGCGGCGGGAAATAATCTGCTGCGGGGATGAGAATGAAGATCCTGCCCTTTCGGTCTTTCAAGGTCTGGTACCGGAACTTCCTCGTCTACAGGAGGGTGTGGAAGATCGATTTTATCCTTCCCCTCCTGGAGCCGGTATTTTACCTCCTCGCCTTCGGCCTGGGCCTGGGGGGAATGATAAAGACGATACGGTACGGGGGAGAAGAGGTCTCCTACGTCAGATTTATCGCCCCCGCCCTCCTGTCGATCAACATGATGTCCGCCGCGTTTTTCGAGAACACCTACGCCTCCTTTGTCCGGATGTACTACCAGAAAACCTACGATGCCATGCTGGCTACCCCCCTTTCCCTCGAGGACGTGATAACGGGCGAAATTCTCTGGGGTGCGACGAAGTCGCTCCTTGGCACCTCCATCATGCTGGGGGTCATCAGCGCTTTCGGTCTGATCGGGTATCCCGGCGGCTTGCTCATTATTCCCCTCTCGTTTTTCGGTGGACTGGTTTTCGGGGCGATGGGGATGTTTTTCACGGCCGTGCTCCCCACGATCGACATGTTCAACCTCCCCGTTTTTCTCATCGTAACCCCCATGTT
>WVXK01000013.1:3973-11610 GCA_011773515.1 Deltaproteobacteria bacterium | reverse complement strand
GGTAATGTCAGATCATTTTTCCTTTAGGTCACTGATTCGTCTCATCAACCGAAACAAAATCATTCTCAATGCCGGGCGCATCACCTCCTTTGACCTTTTTTATGTGAACTCTCCCGCAAACGACAAACGGCGAGCATGACGGCCAAACTTAGAGAAATTCCGGATCTTCCCCCGACACGGCGAATAGCACGCTCCTGCCTTCCCGGAAAGCACGCCTTATTACAAATATTTGCAAAAACCGGAGATTCCGAGGGAACCCGAACGGAAAAGTTCGCTGTCAACTCCCCGAATCAGATCTGTGGCTGGTATGAAGTTCCTCTCCCTCTATCCGGCGTCTGCTTCGTTTACTGGGAAAAACGCATACCCCTTGAGAGAAAGATAACTTGCAATATTATAACCGTTTATCCCCTTCCTTCAAAGCGTTTTTTCCTCCTCCCGTCAAAAAATTCCCGTCGGCAGGGGGGCGCGTACCGGTGCCAGCCGCTCCCCCGGCCGTCTCCCCCCACCCGGGCACCCGGAAAAAAGCCCCGGGGGGAATCACGCCGGGCAGCCGGCGTGTTATGTCGTTTTTCAATCCCCCAATATCTGGTATAGTAGAGTCAACCGAGACTTCCCCGGACCCCGCGGCGGGAAGCAGAACGAACCGCTCCGCGGGAAACAGGGAGAGGAAACGAGAGCGATTGCGATGAAAACACACGTATCGTTGAGAGACAGGCGGGGTTTCACCCTCATCGAGATCCTGGTGGTCATGGTGATCATCGGGCTGCTTGCGGCCCTGGTGGGGCCGCGCCTCTTCCCGAAGCTGGGGAAGAGCAAGCTGGCCGCCGCAAAGGCCCAGATCGAGCTCCTCGGCCAGGGGCTCGACCAGTACAGGCTCGATGTGGGCAAGTACCCCACGACCCAGGAGGGGCTGCAGGCCCTCGTGGAGAACCCGGGCATCGACAAGTGGGACGGGCCGTACCTGAAGAAGAAGGTCCCCACCGACCCCTGGGGGAACGAATACTACTACCAGCAGCCCGGCGACAACGGCGAGTATGACCTCGTTTCCTACGGCAGGGACGGGACGACCGGGGGAGAGGGCGAAGACAGCGACGTAAAGAGCTGGGAGTAGCGCGGGGCGTTGATGGCGGGAACGCCGCAGACAGCCATCGAGAGCGGTCAGCCCCCCTCCCCGCGCGCAGCCGCCATGGACGGCGGATGCTTCCGGTTTCACAAACACGAAAAATCGAAGGGGCACGGCATCGCATCAAAAAGGTAGCAGGGAAAACCCTTTCGAGGAGCGCACATGTACGGAAAGATAGAGCACCTGTCACCGGAAGAACTTCCCAAGGTCCCCGCTGCGATCAAGGGGATATCGCCGCGCTTCATCCGGGAGCACAGGATCATACCGATCGAGGTCGGCGACAGCGTGGTGAAGGTCGTGCTCCCCGACCCGCCCGACAGGATGACCATCGACGCGCTGAACGTGGCGATATCGCAGGACCTGGTCGTCTACGTGACAGACGCGGAAGCGGTAACCGCCTACATCGAGAAGTTCTACAGCCAGGACCTGAGGGACATCGACAAGATAATCGAGGAGATAGACCACCCGGAGTCCGAGAGCCACATTCGGGAAGAGGAGGACGTGGAGCACCTGATGGACCTTGCCTCCGAAGCCCCCATCATCAAGCTGGTGAACACGCTCATCATGAAGGCGATCGAGAGCAGGGCAAGCGACATCCACGTGGAGCCCTTCGATGACGAGGTGAAGGTGCGCTACCGCATCGACGGCGTCCTCCACCAGGTGGAGTCGCTACCGAAGAAGCTCCAGCCGGCTATCGTGTCGCGGATCAAGCTCACATCCAGGATAAACATCGCCGAGCGGAGGCTCCCCCAGGACGGGGGCATGCGGATCAGGGCGGGGGACAAGGAGATAGACTTCCGGGTGTCGACCATCCCCGTCCAGCACGGCGAGAGCATCGTCGTCAGGATCCTGGACCGGGAGGGAATAAAGATCGACCTCGACGTCCTGGGCTTCTCCGCGGAGAGGCTCCCCGATTTCAAGGCCCTCATCGCCAGGCCGAACGGGATAGTGCTCGTAACGGGGCCCACCGGGAGCGGAAAGACCACGACGCTCTACGCCGCCCTGGAAAAGATCAACTCTCCCGACAAGAAGATCATCACCGTCGAGGACCCTGTCGAGTACCAGCTCAAGGGGATCAACCAGATCCAGGTGCAGCCAAAGATCGACCTGGGCTTCGCCAACATTCTCCGGCATATCGTGCGGCAGGACCCGGACGTCATCCTGATCGGCGAGGTCAGGGACCTGGAAACGGCGGAAATCGCCGTGCAGTCCGCCCTCACGGGACACATGGTCTTCTCCACCCTCCACACCAACGACGCCCCCGGCGCCATCACGCGCCTCGTCGACATGGGGGTCGAGAGCTACCTCATCGCCACGATCGTAAGGGGCATCCTCGCCCAGCGGCTCATCCGGGTCATCTGCCCCAACTGCAAGGTGAAGGAGGAGTCCCGGGAGGTCCACGCCGAGCTCGCCCTCCTGGGGTTTGACCGGGGCGAGAGTTTCCCCGTCTACCAGGGGGCCGGCTGCGAACACTGCTCCCACACGGGTTTTTACGGCCGCGCGGGAATCTTCGAGCTCCTGCTGGTCACCGACGAAATCCGGAAGCTGATACTGAAAAACGCCGACTCCCGGGAGATCCGGGACGTTGCGCGGCAGCAGGGGATGAAGACCCTGATGGAGGACGGGATCGACAAGGTCAGGCGCGGCATGACGACGGTCAGCGAAATCCTCAGGGTTACCCAGGAGTAACCGGTGGCGCTCTTCTCCTACAGGGCAACATCCAGGGAAGGGGAGATCCGCGACGGCTTCATCGAGGCGGTGGACGAGAGGAGCGCGGCAGAGCGCCTGAAGAGCAGCGGCCTCATCCCCCTCAAAATTACCTCCCCGGAAGAGCAGGTGAAAAAAAAGATCACCCTGCGCCGGGCCCGGGGCGACATCCTCACCTTCACGGCCGAGCTCTCGGCCCTCCTGAACGCCGGCCTGCCCCTGGACCGGAGCCTGACCATCCTGAACAGCGTGATCGAAAACCGGGTGATGAAGAAAACGGGGCAGTCGCTCTTGAAGTCGATCCGCGGGGGGAGCTCCTTCTCCGACGCGTTGAGAAAACACCCGAAGGTCTTCCCGAAGCTCTACGTGAGCATGGTGAAGGCGGGGGAGTCGGGCGGCGTGCTCGACCTGGTCCTTGCCACGCTCAACGAGTTCCTGGAGACGGCGAAGGAGCTCAAGGACTTCGTGGTTACCTCCCTGATATACCCCGCCCTTTTGCTCGTTACCAGCGGCGTGTCGATCATCCTCCTGCTCACCTACGTCCTGCCGAAGTTCAGCGTCATCTTCGAGGAGCTGGGGGAACTCCTTCCCCTGCCGACGCGCATCCTTCTGGCCGTGAGCGGCCTGATAAAATCCTTCTGGTGGGTCGGCCTGCTCATCATCGCAGCGGGGGCGTTCCTGTTCAGGCGGTACGTGAGAACAGAGGAGGGGCGCCGCCGCTTCGACGCGCTGAAGCTGAAGCTGATGGCGGACATCATCGTGAAGCTGGAGACGGCGCGCTTCTGCAGGACCCTGGGGACCCTCCTGCGCAGCGGCGTCCCCATGATGGAGGCCCTCTCCGGGGCGCGCGAGGTGATCGGCAACCGGGTGATATCGGCGGCGCTCGAGAACGTGCCCAGGGGCGTCAAGGAGGGCAGGGGCATGGCCGACCCGCTGACGGAGGCGCTCTTCTTTCCTCCCCTCGCCCTCTCCCTGATCAGGGTGGGCGAGGAGACGGGCCAGCTCGACGAGATGCTCTTGAAGATCGCCGCCACCTACGAGAAAAGCCTGAAGACCGCCGTCAAGAGGTTCATGAGCCTCTTCGAGCCGGCCATGATCCTGGCAACGGGGCTCGTCATCGGCTTCATCGCCGTGGCCATGTTCATGGCCGTGTTCAGCATACTGGAGGTCCCCTTTTAGGGACGCGCGGGGAGGCAAGGTGAAGGGAAAAAGAGGCTTCACGCTCATCGAAATCATCATCGTGCTCGCCCTGATCGGCCTGATCACGGGGCTCACGACGACCTTTTTCGCGCACTCCCTGGCGAAAACGGGGGTCACGTCGGCCATCGGCGACGTGAAGACCGTGCTCCGCTACGCGCGCTCCCTTGCAAGGAGCACGGGCAAGACGAAGGTCTTCACCCTCGACCTGGACAGCAACCAGTACTGGATCGGCGGAATGAAGAAGGCCTCCATCCCCCGCAGCGTGAGGATCACCGTGGCCGACCCCTTCGCGGGCGAGATCGACTCCGGCACCTACCGGATCTTCTTCTATCCGGCGGGGAACTCGCCGGGCGCAACGATCACCCTCTCCTACGGGGAGAGGAGCACCCGCATCTACCTCGACCCGATCGTCGGTTCGGTATTCCTGCGATGAGGGCCTTCAGGCACATACGGTCAAGCGGCGGGTTCACCCTCTTTGAGACCCTCGTCGCCATCTCGATCCTGGGAATCGCCATAGCCGTCGTCATCCAGCTCTACTCGGCCAACCTCCGCGCCCTCTCCTCCTCCGAGGATTACATCCTCGCATCCATGCGGGGCGAGGCGAAGATGCGGGAGGTCCTCTTGCGGAGCGACCTTTCCGAGGGGTCGTGGAGCGAGTCGGTGGAGGACGGCTACCGCTTCGACATCACCGTGCAGGAGGTGCTGGGGGAGCGGACGCAGAACCTGCAGATCAAAATGCTGCAGGTGAGCCTCTCCGTCACCTGGAGCAGGGGGACGAGGGAGAAATCGATCCGGATGAGCACGATGAACGTCGTGCCGAGGGGCACCTGAGGTGGACGGCATGCGCGCGCACGGCACACGGCCACGGGGGTTTACCCTCATCGAGCTCCTCATCTCCCTGTCCATCGTGGGTATCCTGGTCCTCATCATAACGGGCACCCTGAGGGCCGGCCTCTCATCGGTCGAGAAGGGGGAGGAGAAGTTCGATGAGCTGGAGCGGCTCCGGGCGTCGATCAGCATTATCGACTCCCAGATCCAGTCCTGGCTCCCCGTCACCCGCGAGGACGAGGGGGGGGAGAAGAAGTTCTCCTTCACGGGAGAGCGGGAGGCCCTTGCCTTCCACAGCAACTTCTCCATCATGGACGGGCGGCAGGGATACCTCTCCGTCGCCTACCGGGCCGTGAGGGACGATTCGGGAAAGGTCTCCCTGGTGGCATCGGAACAGCTCATCGGGAAAATGGGGGGGATGGAGTTTGTGCTCCTGAAAGGATTTGACGATATATACTTCACCTACCTTTTCCGGGACCGGGAGATGGATATCGTCGAGTGGGTGGAAGAGTGGAACAATTACGAATACATGCCCGAAGCGGTGCTTCTTATCGCCATGGACGGGGGCCGTGTCCTCCCCCTTCTGGTCCCCGTCAGGACGCTGAAGCCCCCCCTCGCGGCGAAGAAGGCACGGAGAGGAAGGTGATCCATGCCGCTTAGGCGCACGAAAAACCGCGAGGGAGTGGCGCTGCTCCTGGTGCTGTGGGTCCTTGCGATCCTGATGGTCATCGTCATCTCCTTCTCCCTCCTGACGCGCGCCGACCTCACCTCGACGCTCGCCTACGGCAAGGGGGTGGAGAAGAAGTTTCTCGCCGAGGCCGGTATCCACCGGGCCATCTCGGAGATCTTCTACCGGAAGGACGACGCGTCCCTCACGGACGAAGGCCCCTGGAAGGGTGACGGGAGGCCCTACAGGGAGGAAGCCGGGGGCGGATCCTACGTGGTCAGGATGACCGACGAGACGGGAAAGGTGGACATAAACAGCGCACCTGACGTAGTATTAAAGAGGATGCTCGAAAACCATGGAGTTGGGTCGGAAGAGGCTGCCATTATCGTCGACTCGCTGATGGACTGGAAGGATCCAGACGATCTGTACCGGCTAAACGGCGCGGAGAGCGACTACTACCAGTCCCGCGAGGAGCCCTACAGCGCAAAGAACGGACCCTTCGAGACCCCCGAGGAGCTGATCCTCGTCCGGGGCATGACCCGTGACCTGCTCTACGGGAGCGGTGAGAAAGAGGGGATCATCGGGCTGTTGACGGTCAACGCCGGCTCGAGCCGGATAAACGTGAAGGCGGCGCCGAAAGAGGTGCTCATGGCGGTCCCGGGGATGACGGAGGTTGCCGCCGACGCCATCATCACCTACAGGAGCGAGCAGGAGATCAGGACCGTGCGCGACATACAGGGAATCGCCGGCGCGGGCTACGCCCTCATGGCGCGCTACATCACCGCCACCGACGGCAGGGCCTTCACCATCGATTCGACGGGCTACCGGGAGGGCGAGAGCTGGGGATACCCGGTCAGGGCAACGGTCGTCATCGAGGGAGACGACGGGTACCGCTTCGTCTACTACAAGAACCCGGCTTACGCGGGGAAGGGAGAATGAAGGAAAAGAAAAAGTCCATCAGGTCGCGGCTGCCCGGCAAAGCGGAGGGGCTCAAAAACGCCTGGCGCTTCGTCACGACCCGCTCCGCCGACGAGGTGGTCACGCCGAGAAAGAACCTCTGCGTCTCCATCGAGAGGAACTCCGTCTCCATCGCCTACGTGACCCGGGTCTTCTCGAAAACGAGCATAAAGGGGTTCAGGAAATACGCGCTGGAAAAGAAGGGCCCCCCCGACCCCGAGGACCTGGCGACGTCGGTGTACCTGGCCATAAAGGAGCTGGAAGCGGAGGGTGCGGAGGTAACCTTGAGCGTGCCGAAAGGCTGGGCCGTGATACGGACCATGGAGTTTCCCGCCGCCGTGCGGGACAACCTGCCGACGGCGGTCATGTACGAGCTCGACAGGCTCACCCCCTTCGACCCGGAAGACTCCTACTACGGCTTCCGGGTCCTCGAGAAAAGCGAAGAGAAGCTTACCGCCGTCGTCTACGCGACCAGGGCAGAGGCGCTGAGCGGGTACCTGGACGCGCTGCGGGATAAGGGTGTGGCGGTCGGCAAGGTGACGGTCAACCTGGCCGGCATCGGCGCCCTGTTCCGCTACATGAACAGGAACAGGGACGCCATTTTCCTCGACATCGACGAGGCCGGTTTCGAGGGCGCACTCTTCATCGACGGCTTCCTCGTCGATGCCTTCTCGGGGAAGTTCGCCCCGGGGGACGACAGGATGAAGCTGGAGCCCCTGATCGCCGAGCTCATGCCCACCAAGGAGACCTTCAAGGGGAGAAAAGCCCCTCCCCACCTCATCCTTCTCGGGGAGGAGAAGAGCCCCATCGTGAGGAAACTCGCGGGGCAAGCCAGGGGGCTGCCCGTCGTGCTTCTCGATGACAATCTCGTAAAGAGCACCCTCCCCGGTGAGCAGCACGGCATCCCCTACGCCGCCATCGGCGGCGCCCTGGAGTCGCAGATGCAGGACGGGGTCGACCTCCTGTCGAAAGGGCGCCAGCTGAGAATCAAGGCCCCCGTGGCCCTCACCGCCCTCGTCCTCCTGGCCATCTGCGGGCTCATCGTCTACCACCTGATCGCGCCGCTTAAGGTGGAGAAAAAAGCGCTCGCCGAGATCGACCGGCAGATCAGGACGAGGAAGAACGAGGTAACGCGGGTCCTCGAGCTCAGGGACA
>WVXK01000013.1:0-3953 GCA_011773515.1 Deltaproteobacteria bacterium | reverse complement strand
ATGCCCCGCCGGTTCTCAAGGTCGTCAAGGAGGTAACGGAGAACCTGCCCGAGAGCGCCTGGGCAACGACGCTGAAGTTCAAGGGGAACAGCGTCATCGTCAGCGGCTACGCCGAATCGTCCGCCGGCCTTCTGTCGAAGCTCGAGGCTTCCAAGGTCCTGAAGAACGTGGCGTTCATGTCCCCCACCCTGCGGGACCGGAGGACGAACAAAGAGCGCTTCTCCATAAAGATGGACGTGGAGGGGGCGGGAAGATGAAAAAGAGCAGGACCCTCATATTCACCCTCCCCGTGGCCATCATCCTCGCGGGCTTCGTGGCGTACCAGTACGGCTACGTGACGATCCAGGAGCGGATCGACGCGGTGCAGGAAGAGCGGGGGATAAAGATGAAGACGCTGGAGAAATACGTGAAGGTGATCGCCGAGAAGGGTGCCCTGGAGGATCGTCTCGCCCGGCTGGAAAAGGCCCGGAAACGCCTGGACGCGAACCTCATCGCCGGGGAAACACCCTCCCTTGCCGCCGCGAGCCTGCTTGACATCGCAAAGAGCGCCATAACGGCGAAGGGCGGCAGGGTCTCGAGCGAGCGGGTCGGCAAGACGGAGGAGGTCGGGGAGATGACGGTCGTAAACGTCAACATCGACGCGGTGATACCCGACTCGGGGGCGCTCGCCGAAATCCTCTACGCCCTGGAGAGCCGCACCCCCTCCGTGGTGGTCAGCGAGCTCGAGGTGCGGGTCGTCAACATCAGGTCCCCCCGGGAGATCAACACGAAGATGAGCCTCTCCGCCCTGAAGGAGTGAATGGAAGATGCCCGCCCTGCGATACATACTGCGGAACATCACCCCCCTGAACGTGTTCCTCGTCGTCGTCATGGCCGCCGCCGCTTTCGCCCTCTACCCCTCCCTGAAAAAGAGGGGAACGATAGAGATGCCCGCACCGGAGGCGCAGGGGGAGTCGCCCCGCGACGTTATCTCCTTCGATGCGCCTGCCGACCTCTCGGACTACACCGTCGTGGGAGAGCTGAACCTGTTCCACCCCGACAGGAAGCCCCCGCCACCGGAGGAGGCCGTCGAGGTCGTCCAGGCGCCGCTGCCCGACGTTGAGTTCACCCTGTACGGGACGCTGGTTACCGACGACGTGACCCTGGCCTTCGTGGAGGAGAGGTCCTCCAGGAGGAGGGCCAGGGGGAGGAGGAAGAGAATATCGGTCCTCCGGGTGGGCGATACCATTTCGGGATACGTCCTAAAGATCATCGAGCCCGACAGGGTCATCATGGTGCGGGGGGAGGAGGAGATGGCCGTGCCGCTCTACAACCCGGCTGCGGAGATCCCGCGGGGAGCGAGACCGGCCCGGGAGAAACAAAGAACACCCCCCGCACGGGGCAGGCCCCGGCGGTAGCCGCCGGGCCAAGCGGCCGCCGTCAGGAAAAAAACCGAATTCTCCGGAAAAAGTCTTACTCGAGGTTTACGGGGCTTCCTGCGAAGCTCGACGAAAGGCCCGAACCGAGCCTCTCCTCGCTCTCTTTTATGAGCTTATCCTTCTCGATCTCCGGCTCGAAGGTGTTGAGCCGCAGGATGAAATCCCTCGTGGCGTCCTTTGCCTGCTCGAGGTCGGTGATGACGCGGGGCGTTAAGAGGATCACCACCTCGGACTTCTGCTTGGTCACCGAGGTGAATCCGAAGAGGTAGCCGATGATGGGTATCCTGCCGAGGATCGGCACGTAGTCCCGCGACTTGGACTTTCTCTCGCGGATCAGGCCGCCGATGATGATGGTCTGCCCGTCCTTGGCAACCAGGCTGGTGGAGGCGTTCGTGGTGGATATCACCACCTGGTCGGAGCCCAGGATGTTCTGCACCGAAAAGTCGGAAACTTCCTGGGATATGTCCAAGACGATCACCCCGCCGTCGTTAATCTGCGGCTTGACGGAGAGGATGACGCCCGTGTCGCGGTACTGGATCGTCCTCTGGATGTCCGTCGTCCCGGCGACGGCCGTCTCCGAGGTGGCGACGGGCACCTGGTCGCCGATCTGGATATTCGCCTCCTTCTTGTCGATGGCGAGAATGTTGGGCGATGCCAGGATGTTCACCTTCGATTTTGCCTCGACGGCCTGCAGGAACGCCCGCACGACCCCCGACTGGTCGACCCCCACGAAGGTAAAGCCCTCCGTGGCTGACGGGCCGAGGTTGCCCGAGTCAAAGCCCGTCTCGCTGTCCAAGTCTATGCGGCCGCCTCCCAGCCCGACATGGTGGGTGAAGGACCACTCGATCCCGAAGCGGAAGTCGTCGGACAGGTCCACCTCGGCGATCATCGTCTCGATCAGCACCTGGCGGGGAATGATGTCGAGCTGCTCGATGGCCCCCTTGATGACCGCGTAGTCGTCCGGCGTCCCGACGACCACGATGGAATTCGTCACCTCGTCGGTGAACACCCGCGCCGACTCGGAAACCAGGCTCGTTCCTACCGGGGACGCCACCGATGACTTCGCCCTCGGTGTGGGCGGGGCCTCACCCCGGGGCTGTCCCACGGGGATCGGCGGCGCCTCTCTCCCTTTTACGGTCACTTCCTTCTGCTCCCCGAAAAATATCTCCTCCAGGACCGCGACGATCTCCTCTGCCCGGCCGTTCTTCACGGGATGGATGAACACCCGCGGCTTGGAGACCTTGAAGAGCGCGTCGATCTTCCCGACCCACTTCCTCACGTTTACCAGCTGGCTCTCCTTCGTGCTGATGATGAGCAGGGCGTTTAACTTCTCGATGGGGAGCACCTTCACCGCCCCCTCCCGGAGGGGGATTCTGATCACCCTCTCCAGGTCTTCCATGAACTCCCCCACGCTTACGTTCTCAACGGGCAAAAGCTCGATGCTCAGGTCGTCGGGGTCCTTGCCCGCCTGGGAGGTGATGAACTCGTCCGACACCTGCTCCAGGGGTACGATCCGGTAGATGCCCTTCTCCTCCACGAAACCGATGCCGTTGATCCGCAGGATAACCTCCATGACCGAGAGGACCTCGCTGCGCGGGATGGGCGCGAAGGTCCGGAAGGTGACCCTGCCCGTCACTTCGGGGTAAATGACGTAATTTACCTTCAGCACCTCCCCGAAGACGACCCGCGCTACCTCGAAGATGTCGGCGTCCTCGAAATTGAAACTCACGGACCCACGCCCCCCCCTGTCGCGCACCTGCGCCCGCGCGGAAAAATCTCCCTGGAAAATGCCCGGTACGCCCGATATGGAGACGAACGCGACAAGGAAGGAAACGACGGCCAAGATCCTGTACTGCCTTTTTACGCTTCTCACAAGATCCCCTCCCCCCATTGATTTGCGGTAAAAAAGCCCCGCTCTGGGCCGTTTGCCTGCTTTCGATATGTCTTTTCAGCGCTCATTATAACGCGGTTTTCGTAAAATGAGAACCACCTTTCGCCGCGCCCCTGCATATCCGGGGAACGCATGTCCCGGAACCGTGAAAATTTACGCGCCGCGCGGGGAAAGCGGGCCCCGCCGTGTTAATCAGCAATAACCACGCCAACGTGGGATTATTGTGGAAATCCCCGGAGGGCCGGGCGGCAAACCTGCCGGAAAGCGGCGTTTTCCGCCGGTCGCCGGGGACGGGCCTTTTTCGGGGGCAACGGCGGCAGCACGACGCGAGTTGCTACCAACTGCTGGAAATATTTATGCTTTCTGGAGAGCCTCCGTTATCGATAACGCATATCGGTAATGGCAGAATTCCCCGCGGCCCCCCTGTCGGGGTTCTCCCCCGCCCGTGGAGGAGGCGGGAGCATCCCCCCGGAAATAACCCGGAAATACTTTTCCAACCCGGCGGNNNACGGCTCGAGACGATACGACCCGCTCTTTGCTTTGCATTTTGCCGTTTTGCGTTTACAATGCAGGTAATGTCCTCGCTCTCTCCACATGCGCCGGGAAACGCCATGGTATTCCCAACGGCCGGTGGGGAACAGGGA
>WVXK01000012.1:312-1583 GCA_011773515.1 Deltaproteobacteria bacterium | reverse complement strand
CATAAGGGCCATGCTGACTTGACGTCATCCCCACCTTCCTCCCCGTTTTGCGGGGCAGTCTCGCCAGAGAAAATAACTGGCAACAAGGGTTGCGCTCGTTACGGGACTTAACCCAACACCTCACGGCACGAGCTGACGACAGCCATGCAGCACCTGTGCCGGCTCCTGACTTAACAGGTCGTCCCCCTTTCGGGTTCCTACTTCCAGCATGTCAAGCCTTGGTAAGGTTCTTCGCGTTGCATCGAATTAAACCACACGCTCCGCTGCTTGTGCGGGCCCCCGCCCGTCAATTCCTTTGAGTTTTAGCCTTGCGGCCGTACTCCCCAGGCGGGACACTTAATGCGTTAGCTACGGCACGGAGAGGGTCGATACCCCCCATACCTAGTGTCCATCGTTTACGGCGTGGACTACCAGGGTATCTAATCCTGTTCGCTCCCCACGCTTTCGCGCCTCAGCGTCAGTAACAGCCCAGGAGGCCGCCTTCGCCACTGGTGTTCCTCCCGATATCTACGCATTTCACCACTACACCGGGAATTCCACCTCCCTCTGCTGCCCTCTAGCCCAGCAGTATCGAATGACCCCTCCCAGTTGAGCCGGGAGATTTCACATCCGACTTGAAGAGCCGCCTACACGCGCTTTACGCCCAATAAATCCGGATAACGCTTGCCTCCTACGTATTACCGCGGCTGCTGGCACGTAGTTAGCCGAGGCTTATTCCTCAGGTACCGTCATTATTCTTCCCTGAGAAAAGGGGTTTACAACCCGAAGGCCTTCATCCCCCACGCGGCGTCGCTGTGTCAGGCTTTCGCCCATTGCACAATATTCCTTGCTGCTGCCTCCCGTAGGAGTCTGGGCCGTGTCTCAGTCCCAGTGTGGCTGATCATCCTCTCAGACCAGCTACCGATCATTGCCTTGGTGAGCCATTACCTCACCAACAAGCTAATCGGACGCAAGCCCCTCCCCAAGCACCCGAAGGCTTTAATCCTTCTGCTTTTGCTGAAGGACCACATGCGGTATTAGCTCCAGTTTCCCGAAGTTATCCCCCACTTAGGGACAGGTTACTTACGTGTTACTCACCCGTTCGCCACTGTCCCGAAGGACCGTTCGACTTGCATGCATAAAGCACGCCGCCAGCGTTTATCCTGAGCCGGGATCAAACTCTCCGACCAAAATTTGTGTCTTTGGCTTGAACCTTCCTTCCGCTATCCAGTTGTTAAAGTGCTCATAGCGCTCTTAAAGCGCAAGTTTAATAATATCACAGCGCTTTTTTT
>WVXK01000012.1:0-152 GCA_011773515.1 Deltaproteobacteria bacterium | reverse complement strand
TCGCGCTTTCTGTAGTTCTCTATCCCGATATCTCTCAGCTCCCTTATCTCATTATGCTCGCTTCATTAGCCGTAGCGCGAGGTATCGAAGCGGCCGCCGGGCTGGAGACGCAGCTCAAATGGCCCAATGATGTCCTTATCAGAGGCAAAAAG
>WVXK01000011.1:3612-6866 GCA_011773515.1 Deltaproteobacteria bacterium | reverse complement strand
AACGGCAGGGGCAGTATCGTCATGCGGGCCGAAAAGGTCGGCAGTGAGACCCTGCTCGCCCAGATCGTCCAGATGGTGGCAGAAGCCCAGAGAAGCCGGGCCCCTATCCAGAAACTGGCAGATCAGGTGTCGGGATATTTCGTGCCGGCGGTGATAATCATTGCCGCGGTGGCCTTTGGCGTCTGGTTTCTGTTTGGACCGGACCCGCGGCTGGCGTACGCGCTGATCGTGGCGGTATCGGTACTGATCATCGCGTGCCCCTGTGCCCTGGGCCTGGCCACTCCCATGTCCATAATGGTTGCCACCGGCCAGGGCGCCACGATGGGTGTCCTCTTCAAAAACGCCGAGGCCATCGAAACCTTGCGGAAGATCGATACGCTGGTGGTGGACAAGACCGGCACTCTCACCCTCGGGAAACCGAAGCTCACCGGTGTGGTAGCGATCGAAGGCGTGGATGAAACGCATATGCTCTCCCTTGCCGCCACTCTGGAAAAAGGGAGCGAACATCCTCTGGCCTCGGCAATCGTTGCCGGCGCAACGGAGAGGAGTGTTCCCCTCGGGGACGTGGAATATTTTGATTCCCATACCGGTAAGGGCGTATCCGGCAGGGTGGAGGGGAAAACGGTAATCCTCGGTAATCGTAAACTGATGGATGATTTCTCAATTGATCCGGGCCCCCTCGATGAGCAGGCACAAACAATGCGGGAGGAAGGCCAGACCGTTATGTTTGTGGCTATTGATGGAAAAATCGCCGGACTGCTGGCAGTGTCCGATCCGATCAAGGAGACCACGCCCGAGGCGATCGAGCAGCTGCACGCCGAAGGGATCCGCATCGTCATGCTCACCGGTGATAACAGGGCCACCGCCGAGGCTGTGGGCAGGAAACTCAATATTGACGAGGTAGTGGCAGAGGTGCTGCCCGATGAAAAGGCTGCTGCGGTAAAAAAGTTCCAGGATGAAGGCCGGATGGTAGCTATGGCTGGCGATGGGATCAACGACGCGCCGGCACTTGCCCAGGCTCAGGTGGGGATCGCCATGGGCACCGGAACCGATGTGGCCATGGAAAGCGCGGGGGTAACCCTGGTCAAGGGAGACCTTATCGGTATCATCAGGGCCCGGAAACTTTCCCGCGCCACGATGCGCAATATCAAGGAAAACCTGTTCTTTGCCTTTATTTATAACTCTCTTGGCGTACCGGTGGCGGCTGGCGTGCTCTATCCGTTCTTCGGCATCCTGCTCAGCCCGATCATAGCCGCCGCCGCCATGAGCGCAAGCTCCGTCTCCGTCGTCGGGAATGCACTCAGGCTGAGGATGGTTAAGATCAACTGATAAGGAGGCAAATGAAAAGGAAATCGGATGGATATCGTTAATCATCATTGCCGTGTTCATCTTCTTGATGCTTCGGTGAGGAGGATGCTGTGGTGGGCACGGCCACGGAAAGGGCAAAGAACATTAAACATTCAAGATGCCAAGGTAACAGGAAGACACGTATTGAATTATGCAATCGCCCACTGATGAGAAATTATGTCCGGCAAGTATGTCAAGGTGAAAGATTCTCCTGACGCTCCCCCAGTAACCAAGAGTGGAAAATCTGTTTCTGAAAAAAAAAGAAGGCCCAATGCGAGCCCTCTTTTTGCCGTGGGAAAGCAACTATTTCAGTTGAGAAAAGAAAATCCGATCAGCCTCCGCCCACATAATCTTCCGGTGTCAGCGTACTCTTTTGGGAGTCCGATTTCATCCCAACACATTTTAGCGTCTCGGCATCACAGCAATCGGGAATGATATACTTCTCCCCATCGATAACCACGACACGTTTCCCACGTTCGGCCGCCGTTGCAAATCCCGTAAAGCCAACGGCGGCAAACACCAGGAGCAATGCAATGAAAAACGCCACGAACCTTTTCATCTTTACACCTCCTTGATCGATATGTTGTAACCCTGGCTCACGAAATCGCCGACCAGACAACCAGGGTTTATTGCGATAAGAATTGAATTGTCCCATCACAGGCGAATCGTTTCTCCGAACCGGCATTTTCCAGAATCACAGCGTCGATAATTTTTCCGCAAATGATACATCTCCATGACAAAGAAACATCGAAATCATGTTGCACCCTTTCAGACACCATGAGTCCGCTGCACTTTGGACACTTCATATATGCCTCCCCATATCTCTTTCATCATTATTTCCCGGCCGATTCAGCATCATGAGTATGTGTTCCCGGGTACCCTTAAGTTTTAAAGGAACAACTCATATTCTACATTATGTAAAATATAACAGGCCAAAAATGATGTCAAGCAATATTTTACATTATGTAAAATATAATATTCGTTATACTATTAGCTTGTTACTCGACATGCTCGAAGCCCTTATCCCAGCGATTCTAAAGGGTGGCATTTCCGCCAGAATAATGAACCAGGGGGTGTATGAGGAATATAGTAGATCTTGAGAGGGAAGTATTATTTCCAGTTATATTTCAAATCTTTTTTACACCTTCCCCCACTCCAGCGTGATTGCTTTTGAAAAGTTCTTACAACGGGGAGTTAGCCCTTGGCTATCTCAAATTACTCGTATTTTCGGTCTTATTCATCCTTCTTTTGATTCCGAACCATGAAGCGGCGAGAACCAACAAACCATAACCACCCAACCCATCTGCACCATCTCCCCCTCCGGGGACGATCGAACATCCACTGCCAACGTTGACGGAATAACTTAGGTCCCGGTCTCCGGAGAATAAGTTATCGGGAACCCCTGTTCCGGTCAAAGCTACATCGAGATTTGGGGTATCTGGGTCGTCGGAGTCGATCGAAAGGACTGCGCTGTAGGTCGCCTCGGATTGGGGGTGGAACTCAACGAGGCAGGTGCAACTGGCGCCTGCCTCTATCGTTAGCGGCAGGGTTCCGCAGGGGTCATCTCCTCCACTCATGGTGAAGGAGAAGTTCTCCGTATCCGAGAGGTTCATGCCCGATATGGTGAGACTATCGGTCCCCACATTTGTTATTGTCATCTTTTCGGCATCGGAAAAGTCCACCCACAAGTTACCCCAGTCGTAATTTTCCTGTGATACGTCAATATCGGGTGCAGGATCAGCCGCCGGGTACGACCCCCCTGCTCCGGCGATATAACCCCTGAAAACGATCTGTCCGGAGCCGCTCGTGTCCCCTGCTTCTGCTATCGATCGGGTGCTTGCAGGAATGAGGCAGAAAGATAGCCCGAACAAAGAAGAGATCAGCACTCCCAGTATGATTTTTCTCCG
>WVXK01000011.1:1001-3548 GCA_011773515.1 Deltaproteobacteria bacterium | reverse complement strand
AGAGCGGGGGGTCAGTTCCCATATCCTCATATCGAACGGATGGGGAGGCGAAAAAATGTGAGAAAGTGGGAACTGACCCCGAAGGTTCTCACGTAGACGCTTTCCCCCTTTTCCCGGACTTGCTCGTGGATGGAATCGAGATCGGCCTTCGTTCCCTCGGCAATAAGCAGTCGTGTTGCAAACTGCAACATGATCTAGATGCCTCAGGTACCACCGTAGCCGATATTTACCTCTTCGCCCTCGACGATTACAGGCACCAGTTTGCCCCCGGAGATCCTAATCATTTCTTCTTTCATCGATTGACCCCTGGTGACGTCAATGTACTCCACATCGTAGCCGTTTTTCTCGTACTCCTCGAGGGCGCGCACCGTAAAGGGACAGTCGTCTTTCCCGAAAATCCTGACTTTGCTGGACACACCCGATATCCCCTCAACCTCTCCCTTAGCGGGGTCCTTCGGCGGTTCCGCGAAGACCAGGGTTGCAGAGAGCGCAACGACGAGGATTGTTATGAGGACCGCCCGTACATGTCTCATGACTCCCTCCTGCTTTCCATTGGTATTTTTCCCTTTTGGTTGTGCAGACGGATTCCAGTCGGAAAAGGATACAACGCGTAAATTTTCCCGGGAAGGGACGGAGGGTCAGTTCCCATATCCTCAGGTCGGATGGGTGAAAAGGCGATAAATGTGAGGAAATGGGAACTGACCCCGATGTTGGTTAGGAGTTGACAAGAGATTTTTAGTACTGTACGGTACAGTATAAAACAGGTGAGGAGGTTAACCCGTTGTCACAAGAAAAGGGCGATCAAAAACCATTGAGCCCGGCAGGGAAAAAAAGGCGCAAAGCGATCATGGAGGCGGCAATGTCTCTCTTCACAGAGAAGGGCTACGCTGCGGTAACCATGGATGAGATCATCAGCGTGGCCGGCGGGTCGAAGTCTTCCCCGTACAAGTTCTTCGGAAACAAGGAGGGTATTCTGAAAGCTGTGGTGGAATCACTTGCCGACGATATGCTTCAGGAGATCGACATCCCATTTTCCACGTATCAGACTCCCCGGGAGGCGCTCAACCACATCGGTTTTCGTTTAGGCAAGCTCATTCTCTCGGCCAATGCCATCAATCAGTACAGACTTGCGATATCCAACTCCGTCGTACTGCCCGATGCAGCGAGAATGTGGTACGAATCCGGTCCCAGGACGACATTCGAAGGCTTTGCCGAATATCTGAAAAGGGAGAACGCTGCGGGAAGATTGCAGGTAGGCAACCCGACGAGGGCCGCCCTGTTTTTCCTCGGAATGATAGCCTTCAAAGATAACATAACCATGTCGATCGGCGCAGACCCTCCCCCGGATTCTGAGCTGCGGGATATCGTGAAGGAGGCCGTAGACGTTTTTCTCGCAGGCTTCGGGAGATAGCCGTTTCGCCCGTTCCACGGACAACTCCGCAGCCGTCCGCCCACACCGCGTTTCAAGCCCACACATGAGGACTTTAATTTTTTTGTCCCCCCGCAAAAAAATAGTTGACATGTAGTGTACTGTACTGTACAGTACACTATTACTACTCTCATGAATGGATTAACGCAGGGTTAATTCATGGAATGGCAAGGAGGATGACATGCGTACCATTGTTGCAATTTTATTTTCCGTTGTAGTGCTGGTCGTAGCGGTAATGAACGTGGCCTCCGGGCTCGTATCCAACCAACCCAAGGTCCAGACCGCAGAGGTTCACAGGGAGGTCCCCATTCCGGACTCCCTGGACAAGTTCTATCCGCCCGTCGCCGGGAAACAGGCCTACCTGCTGAACATGTTGAAGCTGGACACGTCCTTTTCCGGGATCGTCGTCGATGTTATGGAAAACGACCTGAAGGGGGCCGGGGACAACTTCGCGGAGTTCAGGTCACAGTATCTCGAGGCGGCAAAAATGATACCGGAATGGAAGGGGTTCTATGCGGTAGAACCGGTGGAAAAACTCGGCGCGGTGCTGAAAACGAAAGACCGGGCGGAGATAATGAAAGCCTTCGGTGAGGTAGGCAAGACCTGTCACGAATGCCACGTAGAAACAATGGCCCGCGTGCAGCAGAAGTACCGCTGGGGCGACTTCCGCGAAATCAGCGTGAACGATCCGCTGACCCGGGAGACGACCGACTACTCTCACTTCAAAAAGTACCTCGCCACCAACATGGCGGGAATCAGCGTAAACCTCAGGCAGGGACAGAGCGAAAATGCCCGCGCGCAGTTTCAGGGGTTCAAAGAGAGATTCCAGGCGTTAAAGGGATCCTGCCAGAATTGTCACGACGGGGAGAGCAGGTATTATATCGATCAGGACATAGATAACCTCATCGGGAAGCTGGAGAAGGCCCTCCAGAGCACGAAGATCGACCCCGAGGCGGTGAATGCCCTGATCCAGGGGGTGGGAAGGGAGAGTTGCTCGAAGTGCCACCTGGTGCACGTCCCTGCCGCACTCGCCAAAATGAGGAGGCAATGAAATCATTTTCCGCCCTGTCACCAATAACTTGGGCAGGAAAAGGTGCATACTCCGGGGTCAGTTCCCA
>WVXK01000011.1:0-990 GCA_011773515.1 Deltaproteobacteria bacterium | reverse complement strand
TTCTGTTACCCCGAAAGTTCCGTTCCTTATTTTTTTCCTCAACGTACCTGGGCAACATTTGAGGCCTGGTCAATTTTTTTTGCAACCCGGGCATTGAACCTGTCGATATTGACCGTAAATCTCTCGTGTGTTCCCCTTCCGATCTCATCGACCTCATCCCGTGCGACAATCTCCCATTTCGAGCGCAGCCCATCAACCCCGGTGCACCGCACGTAGACAGTCACTTCCATCCCGGGCGGGGTCGCCGCAGTGTGGGTAACGTTCACATCGACTCCGACGCTGCACTCCCCCGGCTCCAGGTGGGGCACCATAGCCTCCGCACAGGCCCATTCCATGAGAGCGACCATGTAGCCCGTGGCAAACACCCTCGGAATCTCCTGGAACGGCTTGGACTCCCGGTAAATATGGGGGACCGTCTTGGTTTCCGGGACCCTATACCGGTGTGTGTACTCCAATCCTTCCTTCAATGTGTTCTTCATGACCCCTCCTCCTTTACTTCTTTTCAAAGGTTCTTTCCATTCCACCCGTCATCCTTCCCGCAAAGCTTGTGTGCCACGGCACGCCTGCCACGATCAGGGATTTCCGATCAGCGTGCTGAACAGCCGATTGAAATCTGCCTTTGCAGTCTCGGCGAACACGCCCCTGTACCCACCATCGCCTACAACGCACGTGTACTGACCGCCGGAGTACGCCCATCCCTGTTGAGGCATCCAGGGCATGGCATTCAGCTTCGTGAATGCCCCGGCCAGGGTGTTGAAGTTCATGGTGATGGATGCGCAAAACTGCGCTGCCATCGCTGCCAACTCGGGTGGCGCTTCCACGTTCGCCTTATACTGTGCCAGTGTCCCATCGGGGGCAAATGCAAAGGCGATAACCACGCCGCTGACTTTTACAAGGTCATCTATGGTTGCCATGGTTTTTCCCTCCTCCGCATTTGGATTTCGTACCTTTTTGGTTGTATAGACGGATCCCGTTCAAAAAAGGATACGG
>WVXK01000010.1:1636-2269 GCA_011773515.1 Deltaproteobacteria bacterium | reverse complement strand
AGCCGCAGCATCTCTTTTGAGAGATTGTGCACGGTAATCGGCTCTGCCTGCCCGAGATCGCCGAAGAGAGTATCTTCGGCGGCCTGCGCCCTGTCACGTATGACGAGCCCGACGGTTCCGTACCGTCCCGCGCCGATCAGGGGCTTCCCGCAGGCCATCACTTCGATAGCTGCCTTCCCTGTTCCCACCACGAGGCGGGCTACCGAGAGCAGTTCCCGTACGTCCTTCCGAAAACCGAGAATTTTAACCGCATCCCTCTGCAGGGAGGAGTTCGTTTCCGCTCCGCACTCCCTCAGCATGTCGATGTCGTTGCCGTGTCCGACGAGCACCGCTGTTATTCCGGGGATCTTTTTTTCCACTTCTTTTGTGGATTCGACGAGAATTTGCGCAGGAAAGGTCTTCTTTCTCTCGAACCTGCCAACGACCATGACCACCGGGGTCTTTTCGCCGATTCTAAGCTCGCCGAGTATGCCCGGGTCGGGACGGCACCAGGTGAAGTGGGCGGGAGTCGATAGACGTGGGTATGATGGCGGTTTTTTCCTCGACTCACGGATATTTCCTCGTGATAGAGGATTTCACGTAATCCGATATGCAGATGATCCCGTCGGTGAGACCCAGGGGAATGCGGTTGGG
>WVXK01000010.1:0-1579 GCA_011773515.1 Deltaproteobacteria bacterium | reverse complement strand
AGCTCGAGGTACTCTTCCGCCCCGCCCCACCCCTTTGCCAGCGAAAGAATAATTAACTCGGGCAAATCCACCCTTCCGTTTACCGTTGTCGCTCCCATCTATTATCCATTTGTTTTTCCCGGCCTCGCCTCTCTCCGCTACGAGCGGAGTGTCGACAGGGCCGCTGGTTACTTTTTTCTCTGTATGTCCATGAGGACAGCATACTTGACGAAGACCCCGAAAGACTCGGCGCAGCAGATAATAAAACCCCGCATGCCATCGAGGAAACCCCTCCGGACAAAAAATTTGTAGAAAAAAGTGTACAAGGGTCGGAGCGTCAGGTCGATGAAGCGGGCTTTTCGCCCCGTATCGGCGTAATCTTTCGCGTTCATGATCGCGTAGTTTAACGTCCTTTTCATGAAGGAGGAGATGTCCCAGGGGGGCTTGTGCACGAGAATGCTTTCCAGTTTTTTTTTGGCCCCAAACGAACTGAAGTGCTCATGTATGTTGAGGCCTACCCAGGTTCCATTTTTTCTGTTATAAAGGCGCGGCTTGTGGTCCGGAAACCAGCCGCAGTGGTAAATGGGCTTATCCTGAAAATAAGTGAGCCGGGGCACCTCGAAACATGTATACGCAGACCATTGCTCCGGGGTGATGTTGCTTATTTCATCGATCAGCTCCGCCGAGAGGAACTCATCCGTATCCACTTCGAGGATCCAGTCGTTCGTCGCCAGACTCATGGCGTGTTCCTTCTGCTTTCTGAATCCTTCCCACTCTTTGTGATACGTCTTCGCCCCAGCCTCGGTAAGGATCTCTACGGTTTTATCGCTGCTCCCCGAATCGACGGCGATTATTTCATCTGTCCACGTGACGCTGTCCAGGCAGTTTCGAATATATGATTCATTGTCCTGGCAGATGATGATGGTTGTTATCGGGGGTCTCTTCGATTCCATATGCTGAACACCTGACTTCACTTTTCGATGTGTGTTCTCAGATCTCGGCCGCGCAAGATGTTACCGGCTACCTGAATGACTTCTTCCGGAGAGATCTCTTCCATGCACTCCGGCTTCATTCTCTCCGATGGTTCACATTCCTCGAAAAACTTCTGTTTGCAGGGGCTGCAAAAAAAGTTTTTGTAGATGATCCAGCACTTCTCCCCCCAGGGCCCGAATTTCACCGGCGACTGGGGTCCGAAGAGGGCTATGAGCGGAACCTTCAACGCTGCCCCCAGGTGCATGATGCCGCTGTCGTTACAGATGAGCAGGGAACATCTGTTGAGCAGGGCCATCGTTTGACGTAAATCTGTCCTCCCCACGGCCATGATTGGTGGGGGGTCAAGTCTCTCCTGGAAATATTGTGCCTGTGCCAAGTCCCCCCGGCCCCCGAAGACGATTATCATGGTCCCCTGTTTTTTCCCGAGATTGCTTGCCACTTCAATGAAGTTATCCGGGTGCCACGCTCTCTCAGAAACGGCGGAAAACGGGTGAATCCCGATGATGCTCTGTCCGTCGGATATACCGTTGGTGTTCAAAAAATCGCTTGCCCATGTCGTTTCTCCATCTGATAACCAGGCTTCCAGATAATCATCGGCAACCGGTAT
>WVXK01000009.1:1044-1190 GCA_011773515.1 Deltaproteobacteria bacterium | reverse complement strand
GCTTACGGGCGTAACTCGAGGGAATGTTGAAGGTGTTATCGGTAAAGTAGAACCGGCGGAAGCCCTTCTCGATATGGCGTACCAGCGCGGCTACCACCGTTTCCGGGGTGCGCTTGCGGATAATTCGCCCCTCGATGCGCGACGTA
>WVXK01000009.1:693-904 GCA_011773515.1 Deltaproteobacteria bacterium | reverse complement strand
GAAGTCCGAAACCCGGGAGGCAAAGACCGGCTGTTCCTAAAAGGTCGGCCCCTCGTTCCATCAGGCCCAAGAGAGCCGGGAAGGCAATCTCTCCCTCACCTTGGATACCCATGTCTGCGCCCAGGTATGCCAGGGAACTCTCGGGAAATACACTGTAACCTGCACCCCCCAGGACAATGGGGGCATTTGAAAGACTTCGGCAATCGGCAAT
>WVXK01000009.1:339-541 GCA_011773515.1 Deltaproteobacteria bacterium | reverse complement strand
CGCTCATAAGATCCACCAGATCTACCTCGTGCCCGGCTTCTCGCGTCGCGGCCGCTACAGCTCCCAATCCCACAGGTATGATGGGCATGTTGATCGGTTCCGTATTAGCAGAAATAAGAAGAACTCTCATGGCTTTTGAGCTTGATCGGTTTTTTGTCACGAAAGCAAGACATCAACCAAACGATTCTCTTATGAATTCATA
>WVXK01000009.1:0-179 GCA_011773515.1 Deltaproteobacteria bacterium | reverse complement strand
TTATGAACAGAAAGACTTCGGGATAGGGTGAATCGCTTCTCTTCGGCATCCAATGCCTTTCAGCAGCTGTGCCGTTTGAATGGGGGAAATGGCTGTATGCCTACGTTCAGCGATCCACCCTATCCCTTTAACTGCATGCGCTGTCTTGAGCGACGTGCAACAACTTTTGAACGTTACCA